>JACZKT010000173.1 GCA_014859905.1 Rubrivivax sp. | reverse complement strand
GCACCACCGTCACCGCACCCGGCACACCCTGGTTGCCGTACATCACGGGACCGGTGGGCACCTGCGGCACGGGCTTGCGCCCGGGCTGCGGCGGACGGCGGTTGATGCGGTCGACGTAGACCGGTGTCGTGCGGTACCAGGGCACGAAGACTTCGCGCGGGGCCAGCGGCACCCAGCCGATGGCCGGGCCGCCGATGTTGATCGACAGGCCCCAGTGGGCGCCGCCGACCCAGGCCACCAGCGCCGGCGCGAACACCGGGCGCACCACGTATTCGCCCGGCCACCAGCCCCAGCGGCCACGCCAGTTCACCCAGCGGCCGTAATGGAAAGGTGCAAAGCCCCAGGGCGCTTCGTCGACCCAGGTCCAGCCCCAGGGGCGCACCCAGGCCCAGCTGCCGTAACGGTAAGGCGCCCAGCCGGCACGCACCTCGAGCGGGAACCACACCATGCCGAACTCGGGGTGGCGGTCCCAGCGGCCATAGCGGTCCAGGTCCTCGGCGCCGGTCATCTCGGGCGAGACATGGCGCGTGGCGGCGCTGCGCTGGTCGCGCTGGTCTTCGCGCACGGCCCACTCGGCAAACGCGTCGTCGGGCAGCGAGCCCCAGGCGACCCTCAGCTCGCGCGAACGGCCTTCGCGCCAGAGCTCGACACGCTGGCCGGTGTCGACGACGAAGCCGTCGGCATCATCGACGCGCAGGCTGCCCCGCCAGCTGCCGGCATGGCTGGTGTCGTCGATGCGGTCCAGCCGATAGTGGCCGCTGCGCAGCGGGCGCAGCCGCGCTTCGTCAGTGACCAGCTCGATCTCTTCGGCGACCTCGCGCGAGCGCACGCGCAGCGCCAGGCTGCCGCTGTGCAACTGGAAGCTCATGCGCTGGTCGTCGAGCACCAGCACCTCCAGTTCGGTGGCGCCGCCCAGCCGCAGCACGGTGGAACCGACGCGCAACTCGGCGCGTGCGTCGGCGGCCGTGGAGAGGCGGTCGCCGCTGGTCAGCGGGCGATTGCGCTCGGCCTCGCTCCACTGGCCGTCTTCGTGGTCGAACCACCAAACCTGGCCCTGCATCGCGGCCAAGCGACCGACGCGGCCGGGTGGGTCGTCCTGCGCCCAGGCGCTGCCGGCGCCCAAGGCCGCGAGGGCAAGCAGCAGCCAAGCCGCCCGCGCCAACCACGCGGGAACGATGCTGAGGGGTGTGATGCCGTTCATGCCATTTTTAACGCCCCGTCGGCGACCCCCGATGACCCGGCGCCATGTAAAGCCATGTTTCGCTGACGGCTCGCGGGGCCCCTCAGTCGTCCTGCGCCGCGTCCAGATCGGGGAACAGCACACTCGTGAAACCCAGCTGCGTCAGGTCGGCCATGCGTGTGGGGTAGAGGCGGCCGATGAGGTGGTCGCATTCGTGCTGCACGACGCGGGCATGGAAGCCGTCGGCGACACGCTCGATCGGCCGCCCCTGCACGTCGACACCGGTATAGCGGATGCGTGCGTGGCGCGGCACCACGCCGCGCAGACCGGGCACCGACAGGCAACCCTCCCAGCCGTCGACCATTTCGGCGTCCAGCGGCGTGATCCGCGGGTTGACGAGCACCGTTCGCGGCACCGGCAGCGCGTCGGGGTAGCGCTCGTTGCGCGTGAAGCCGAAGATCACCAGTTGCAGGTCGACACCGATCTGCGGCGCCGCCAGGCCCGCGCCCTGGGCCGCTTCCATGGTGTCGAACATGTCGGCCACCAGCGCGTGCAGTTCGGGGGTGTCGAAGGCGCGCACCGGCTGCGCCACGCGCAGCAGCCGCGGGTCGCCCATCTTCAGGATCTCGTGCACGGCCATGCGGGGCCTCCTAGACTCATCAAGCCGTCTGCAGGGCCAGCCAGCCCGCGGTGATGGCCAGCGTCAGCACCGTCACCGGGATGCCGACGCGGGCGTGTGTCTTCCAGTCGATCCGGATGCCGCACTTGCGCGCCGCATCGACGACGATGATGTTGGCGATCGAGCCCACGATCAGCAGGTTGCCGGCCAGCGTGCTCACCAGCGCCAGTGTCGCTCCGGCATGCGGCCCCTGCGCGGCCGGCAGCAGCAGCATGACCGCCGGCACGTTGGACACCAGGTTGGACAGCACCAGCGTGGCGCCGAACAGCGTCGCCGGCTCGCTGAAGTGCAGCCCCTGAGCCGCCAGCGCCTCGAGCGCCAGACGCACGAGGCCGGTGTCCTGCAGCGCGTGATTGACGATGAACAGGCCCATGAACAGGATCAGCAAGGGCCAGTCGATCTGGCTCATGACCCGGGACGAGTGGAAACGCTGGCTCAGCAGCAGGAAGCCGGCGGCCACCAGCGCCGCCACGTCGCGTGGCCAGTCCGTGAACAGGAACACCGCCACCAGCGCCAGGGCCACGAACAGGCCCTTGAAGGTCTGCCAGGCGTCGAAGCGCGGGGCCTCGGCCGTCATCGACGCCAGTTGCGCCGCTTCGGGGTCGACCAGCAGCACGCCGCGGTGCACCGGCCACGCCAGCACCGCCCACAGCACCAGCAGGCCCAGCACCACCGGCAGCAGCGCCTCCCTGGCGTAGTCGGCAAAGGACAGCTTCAGCACCTCGCCGATGAGCATGTTCTGCGGGTTGCCGATCAGCGTCGCCGCCGAGCCGATGTTGCTGGCGCAGGCCAGCGCCAGCAGGTAGGGCACGGGGTCGAGCCGGCGCCGCAGGCAGGCCTCGGCCAGCACCGGCGCCACGGCCAGGCAGACGATGTCGTTGGAGAACACGGCCGACAGCCCACCGGCGACGAAGATCACCACCGCCAGCAGCCCGCCGGGGCCCACCCGCAACGCCGAGATGCGCCGCGTGACGGCGTCGTAGAAGCCGCCCAGCCGCATCTGCGCCGAGATCACCATGAACGAGAACAGCAGCAGCATCGTCGGCAGGTGCACGGCACGCGCCGCTTGTTCCGGCGTCATCTCGCGCAGGCCGATGATGGCGATGGCGCCCAGCAGCGCCACCCCGGTGCGGTCGAGCATCAGTCGCGGCAGCCCGCCCAGCATCATGCCGGCATAGACGACCACGAAGATCACCAGCACCAGCGCAGCGTCGGTGCTCAGGCCGAAGGGCATCACGCGAGCTTCATCCGAAGTGCATGTCCACGAGCGTCGCGGCCGGGCTGCCGCGGCAGCCCGGCTTGTGGGGTCGATCTGCGCTTCATGGCGGCGGCCTTCAAGGGATGCCCGATCCTAGCGGCTGCCGCAGGCGCCGGACGCATCGCCTGCGCGCGTGTTTTCGCAGGACGCACCGCTTGCGCGCGCGTCTTCATGTGCCCCGGAGCAAGGCGCGCAGCCCCGCTTCGTCGATGACCTCCACCCCCAGTTCGCGCGCCTTGTCCAGCTTGCTGCCCGCCTCGGCCCCGGCGACCACGCAATGCGTCTTCTTCGACACCGAGCCTGCCACCTTGCCGCCGGCGGCTTCGATCAGCGCCTTGGCCTCGTCGCGCGTCAGTGCCGGCAGCGTGCCGGTGAGCACCAGCGTCTTGCCGGCCAGCGGCTTGGGCGTGATGTCGGCGCTGCCCTCGTGTTCCGGCCAGGTGATGCCCGCCGCGCGCAGTTGCTCGACGACCTCGCGGTTGTGCGGCTGGTCGAAGAAGGTGCGGATGCTCTGCGCCACCACCGGGCCGACATCGTCGACCTCCAGCAGCTGTTCGACGCTGGCGTCCATCAGCCGCTCGATGGCGCCGAAATGGTGCGCCAGATCCCTGGCCGTGGCCTCGCCGACGTGCCGGATGCCCAGACCGTACAGGAAGCGCGCCAGCGTCGTGTGCTTGCGCTTGTCCAGCGCCGCCACCAGGTTCGCCGCGCTCTTGTCGGCCATACGTTCCAGTGCGGAGAGTTGGGCGATGCCCAGCATGTACAGATCCGGCAGCGTGCGTATCAGGCCGCCATCCACCAGCTGGTCCACCAGCTTGTCGCCCAGGCCTTCGATGTCCATCGCGCGGCGGCCGGCAAAGTGCAGCAGCGCCTGCTTGCGCTGCGCGGCGCAGAACAGGCCGCCGGTGCAACGGTGGTCGATGCCGCCCTTCTCGCGTAGCACGGCGCTGCCGCACACCGGGCAGGTGCGCGGCATGCGGAAATTGGACACATAGGCGGCGCGCGCGCCCGGCACGCGGCCGACGACTTCGGGGATGACGTCGCCGGCGCGGCGCACGATCACCGTGTCGCCGATGCGCACGCCCTTGCGCCGCAGCTCGAACAGGTTGTGCAGCGTCGCGTTGCTCACCGTCGTGCCGCCGACGAACACCGGCTCGAGCTTGGCCACGGGCGTGAGCTTGCCGGTGCGGCCGACCTGGACCTCGATGTCGCGCAGCAGCGTCATCTGCTCCTGCGCCGGGAACTTGTGCGCCACGGCCCAGCGCGGCTCGCGGCTCTTGAAGCCCAGGCGCTGCTGCACAGCCAGCTCGTCGACCTTGTAGACGACGCCGTCGATGTCGAACGGCAGCTGGTCGCGACGCGCCTCGATGTCGTCGTGAAACCGCACCAGGCCCGCCGGGCCCTGCACCACGGCGCGGTCGGCCGACACCGGCAGGCCGAACGCGGACAGCGCATCCAGCAACTGGGCATGGCTGCCCGGCAGCGTCCAGCCTACGACCTCGCCCACGCCGTAGGCGGAGAAGGACAAGGGCCGCTGGGCCGCGATGGCCGGGTCGAGCTGACGCACCGCCCCGGCGGCGGTGTTGCGTGGATTGATGAAGGTCTTCTGGCCCAGTTCGCGCTGGCGGGCATTCAGGCGCTCGAAGTCGTCGCGCCGCATGTAGACCTCGCCGCGCACTTCCAGCACTGCCGGGGCGGGCCCACCCTCACCCCGGCCCTCTCCCGCTGGCGGGAGAGGGAGTAATCGCAGCGGGATCTGGCCGATGGTGCGGATGTTCTGCGTCACGTCCTCGCCGGTCTCGCCGTCGCCGCGCGTGGCCGCCTGCACGAGCACACCGTCGACATAGCGCAGGTTGATCGCCAGGCCGTCGAACTTCAGCTCGGCGGCGTAGGCCACGGGCGGGGCATCGTCGGACAGTCCGAGCTCGCGCCGCACGCGGGCGTCGAAGGCCACGGCGCCGCCGGCAGTGGTGTCGGTCTCGGTCTGGATCGACAGCATCGGCACGGCATGGCGCACCGGCGCAAACGCGGCCAAGACCGCGCCGCCGACGCGCCGCGTGGGCGAATCGGCGCTGCGCAGCCCGGGGTACCTGGCCTCCAGCTGCTGCAGTTCGCGGAACAGGCGGTCGTACTCGGCATCCGGAATTTCGGGGGCGTCCAGCACGTAATAGCGGTGCGCGTGGTGCGCCAGCTCGGCTCGCAACCAGGCCGCGCGTGCCTGCGCGGCGGCCGGTGGTACAGACGGCGGATCGGGGTCAGTCGCATCTGACATAGGCCCGGGAGTGTAGAGGCCGGACGCCGCACGAGCGGTCCACCGGCTGGCAGACAATCGCTCGCGTGGACCCGCTGCAACTGCCCGCACAAATCATCCCGATCCTGTCCGGCGGCGGCACCCGCCTGCCCTGCTACGTCGGCATCCTGCATGCCCTGCAGGACATGGGCGTGGACTACCAGACCGTGGTTGGCGTCTCCGGCGGCAGCGTCGTGGCCGCGCTGGCCGCAGCCGGCTGGACCGTGCCACAGATGAAGGCGCTGGCCCTGGAGACCGACTTCAGGCAGTTCAGGGGCTTCTCGCCGCTGTCGCTGTTGCTCACCGGCGGCCTGTCCAGCGGTGACCGCTTCGAGCGCTGGATCGATGAGCGACTGCAAGGCCGCACCTTCGCCGACCTGCCCAAGGAGCTGCACGTGCTGGCCACCGACATCAACGGCGGCGGGCCGGTGCTCTTCAACCGCGAGATCAGGCCGGCGATGAAGGTGTCGCGGGCGGTCCGCTTCTCGATGTCGATCCCGCTGCTGTTCGCGTTCAAGGCCTTCGACGGCCACGTCATGTCCGACGGCGTGATCCTGGCCGAGGACGCGCTGCACCGCGACTGGTCGCGCAACGGCACGCCGGTGGTCTGCTTCCGCCTGCGCAGCCACGCCCGCAGCCGGCCGCTCAAGCCCAAGCGGATGGTGCCCCTGGTGACCTACGTGCAGTTGCTGGTGCAGACCTTCATGAACGCCATGGCGCGCGAGTACGTGCACGCCGAGTACTGGCACAACACGATCGTGGTCAACACCGGCGACGTGTCACCGGTCGACTTCGCGCACCCGCCGGACATCAAGCTGCAGTTGCTGAAGTGGGGCTACGACACGACGCGCGAGTTCCTGCCCCGCAAGATGGCTGCGCACGCGCTCGTCCTGAAGACACCACCGCTGCGCGAGGAGCCGGTTTCGACCTCGCCCTGACGCGCCGCCGGCGCGCCGGCGGCCTCAGCTGAAGAGCCGGCGCGCCGCCGCGCTGCCGGCGGCCAGGTCGAGCGCTTCGAGTTGCCGGTACAGCTGCTGCAGTTCCTGCCCGATGGTGGCGTAGGCGTGCAGCGTGACGGCCTGGCCCTGGTTGTCGATAGGCGTCGCATCGAGGTCGCCCGCCAGCGTGGTGGCGGCGCGGTGGAAGGCCGGGAAGGGCTCGGCGCTTTCGGGCGTCTGCGGCACGTCCAGGCTGAGCACGCA
>JACZKT010000172.1 GCA_014859905.1 Rubrivivax sp. | reverse complement strand
CACCGACGGCCAGCGCCTGTGGGCCGTGCACACGCCGCATATCGGCGGCGTGCTGCATCGTTACACCGACGACGCTGAGCGCCTGGCGCCGCGGCCCCGATGCGGGTGTCGCGGCGTTGCTGCGGGACGGCAGCGTGTGGTGGGCGGCCGTCGCGGCTTGAGCATGCGACGGCAGCCGCTTCGAGCCTCAACGGCTGGCCACGCGGGTGACCGCGGTGGCCGGCGCTTCGGCCACGAAGCTCATCTCGCCACTGACCAGTTCGTTGTTGCGGCGTGCGTTGTCCAGCGCCAGGCGCACTTCGGCGCGCGACAGCGCGGGGCCCTGGGCCGGCGCCACGTAGGACCCTTCACCCGCGACGATCTCGCCGCGCGCGGCGGCGCGTGCCGTCTGTGCGTGCACGTCGGCGCTCGAGACCGTGGACGTGATGGGCTGCGCATATTCGTAGCTGGCACCGTCGGCCAGGGCCGAGAACGAGGTGGCGACGAAGGCGGCGGCGATAATGATGAGCTTGTTCATGACGATGTCCATTGCAGTGCGTTGAATGAGGGGTTTGCCTGGAGCCGCAGCAACGATGTCGCTGCGGATACAGCCTTTGTCGCGCCCTGCCCGCCGAACGTGACAGCCGAGCCGAAGAGTCTCTTCTGCAGTCCGCAGGAGCGGCTCCAAGCCCGCTCCCGGACACCGGGCGCGGCCCCGACATGGACATGAGCGGTCGCCGGAAACTGATCGCAAGCGCCCTCCTGCTGGTCTTGCTGGCCGGCCTGTACGCGTTGCTGCGCGAAACGGGTGCGCTGACGACGATCCTGGACGCCAACACGCTGCACGCGCGCGTCGTCCAGGTCGGCGCCTGGGGTCCGCTCGTGATCGTCGCGCTCATGATGCTGGCGATACTGATCAGCCCGATTCCGAGCGCGCCCATCGCCCTGGCGGCGGGTGCCGCCTATGGACACGGCTGGGGCACGCTGTACGTGCTGCTGGGCGCCGGGGCCGGCGCCATGGCCGCATTCGGCGTCGCCCGTTTTGTCGGTTACGCAGCCGTGCAGCGCTGGTTCGGCAGCCGCTTGTCGGTGGGCCTGGTGGGTTCCCAGAACGCACTCATGGGCATTGTCTTCGTCAGCAGGATGCTGCCCTTTCTTTCGTTCGACATCGTCAGCTACGCGGCTGGGCTGACGGTGCTGACTTTCTGGCGCTTCACGATCGCCACCTTTGCCGGCATCGCGCCGACGAGCTTTGCGCTCGCCCACTTCGGCAGCGAGATGGCGACCGGCGAGACCGACCGCATCCTGCTTTCGGTGCTGGCGCTCGGCGGCCTGACCCTGATCCCGCTGGGCGTCAAACTGTTTCGGGACTGGCGCTCCGGGCACAAGGCCCGAGGCGACCGCGATTCAGGATGACCGCTTCGCGGCCCGGGGCACGCAGTGGCAGCCGGGCAGGAGAGCCGGCCCGGCTGGCGAAGGCTCGTGGGCCGCATCAACAGCCCCAGGGGCAAGGTGAGCCTGGGTCAGGGTGATGGCGCCGCCGATGGCGGCATGGAGGTCGACCTCTCGGGAACCACGGTCATCACCTATTCGGGCATCACCGACATCGGCGGCGGCTTCGCGTTCAGGCAAGGCGCAGCATTGGGCCCCACGATCGGCTCGACGACGAGCAATCTAGCCCTACCTTCGCAAGCCCATGTTTGGTTTGGATGGTCGCCCGGCCGCTGGGCCGCGTGAGTGCTGGGCTTTCGTTTGCTCGCCGCTTCGAGTATGCTACATGAACAAACATGCACATATTCGAACGAGAAGTTGGCGGCCGTCGCTATCGCATCGCCGCTCAGTCGGTGTGGGACTCGCAGCAGCGGCGCTCGGTGGCGCGCCAAATCGTGCTGGGGCCGGCTGCGCCGGCGCCGGTGGCCGATCTCGCTGCCACGTGCACCGTGGGAACGCGTGCGCTGGGCGACGTCGGCGCGCTGGTTTGGGTGGCCGAGCAACTCGACTTGGTCGGGCACATCGATCGGGCGTGCGGCGGCGTCGGTGCCAAGGGTGGCCCCTCGGCGGGGGAGTTGGCTGTTGCCGTGGCGATTCAGCGGGCGTGTGCGCCCGGACCCAAGCGCGACCTCGGTGACTTCCTCGATGCGAGTCTGCCGCGGGTGTCGTGCTTGCCCGGATCGGCGTTCACTGGGCAGGCGTTTCATCGCGTCGCCCAGCAAGTCACCGAGCACGACTTGGAGCAAGCTCAGGTGGCCATCGCCAAGGCGGCGGTGATGCACTTCGAACTCTCGGCGGACGTGCTGGCCTTCGACACGACGAACTTCGACACCCACATCGACACGTTGACGCCTGGTGAGCTTGCTCGACGCGGACACGCCAAGAGCAAGCGCAAGGATCTGCGGGTGGTCGGGCTGGGCGTGCTGGTCAGCGAGACGGGGCATGTGCCGCTGCTGTATCGGACCTACAGCGGCAACGGCTCGGACCAAGCGGTGCTTGCCGGCTGCCTCGGGGGATTGGCGCAGTTGCACGAGGCGCTGGACAGCGGCGAGGATCGGCTGCGGCCCGCGCAGCGTACGCTGGTGCGAGACGGCGGGTTCTGGAGCCCGCAACTGGAACTCGATCTCGATGCTGCCGGCTACTACAGCCTCATCTCGTTGCCGCTTGGGCACAAGGCGGCAGAGGAGGCGCTACAGACGGCGGCGCAGCGCGGCGAGATGAAGCCGCTGTCGGGCAAGCTCAGCGGGGTCCGAGCCGCGCGCATGCGAGCCCAGGTCGGCGAGTTGGACCGTACGTTGGTCGTGGTCGAGAGCCAGGAGCTGCTGCTGGGGCAAAAGCGCGGAATCGCCGCAGCACTCGTCAAAGCAAAGGTGGAATTGCGCAAGCTTGAGGGGCTGATCCAAAAGGGTCGCATCACGCGCAGCCGTCTCCAAGATCGAGTCAAGAAAGCACTCGCTCGGGAACACTTGTCGAGCTTCGTGGTGACCACCATCGCGGGCACCGACCCAGCGCCGACCCTGCACTGGGAAGTCGACGCCGCCAAGCGTCGCGAGCTGGAGAAGACCCGGTTGGGCCGACGGGTGCTATGCACGGATCGCCACAACTGGAGCACGGGGCGCATCGTTCACGCCTTCAGAGGCCAGTGGAACGTCGAGGAACTGTTCCGGCGAGCAAAGAAGGGCGGCGTGGTCCCGTGGGGGCCCTCGCATCAGTGGGCCGATGGATCGATACGGCTGCACACCTTTGCGACTGTTCTGGGCTTGATGCTCGTGAGCCTGGCAAGGATCGCGCTGGCGCCGGACGCATCGGCGCGCAAGATGATGCAGAGCCTGGAGGGCATCAAGACCACGCTGGTACGGACCTCGACCGGAGGCCCAGGACGACGGCCCACCGTCATGCTTGCACCGGAACTGACGGCCGAGCAGCGCAAAGCGGTAAAGATCTTCGATCTTGGTAAGTGGTTTCCTGATATTCTTTCATCTATCACTGCACGACCAAGAAAATCATGATTGATGGGCGAAAACGGCTGATCGACCTTGCCGCGCTGCGAAGGTAGGGCTAGTGAGGCGGCATATGGAACGCGCATTGTGGTGCTCTGTGTGACGCCTAACGTTCGAGCTAAGCGGGCGACGACGGCAGGACGCCAGGCCCGGGCTGGCGAAAATGTACCGCGTACCGCCAGACCGGGCCTGGTGGCCTGCCGTTGGCGCTCCGCTTGAGCGAGGGGTTAGGCAGCACTCGTGGCCTTGAAGAGCGTGTCTTCGGTGTAGGCGGTACAGAGCAGCACGCGCCAACCTTGAGGTGTGCGAACCATGTTGTATGTGGTGTTGAACTGCCACGGTTCTTGGCCATCGTTCCACTCGATGCGCCAGCGGAGGTCAGCGACGGCGTACTGGTCACCTTGGTTGATGCACGCGACTGGCTCGAAGTCTGCTTTCGCGTAGCCCTTCTTTCGATACAAGTCGCAAAGGGCGTTCATGTTCTCCGCGACTGGAGCACGACTCGGCCAATGCGCGTACACGCCTCCTTGGGCAATTCCTGACGGTTCGGCGTAGAGCTCAGCGACGGCGTCGCCTTGAAGCGAGTTGAATGCGTCCCGATAGGTTTCGAAGAATTGGCGGAGGTCTTTTGGCATTCCTGTCTTCGGTCTTGTGGTGGTGGCCTGCAACGCGAGTTGCCTGTGCTGCCTAACGTTCGAGCTAAGCTGCCCGCGGAGGCGGGCACTGTAAGCCCGGACTGAGACAATGTACGGAGTACCTCAGGCCGGGCTTACAGTGCCTGCCGTAGCGGGTCAGCTTGAGCGAGGGGTTAGGCAGCACCGGCACAGCTGTGGATTGCATTTGTAACCGTAAGAAGTCAAGTGCTGGGGGGCGATGATCCTGAACTCCTGCCGATAGCCAGATGCTCAGCCACTTGTATGGACTCCACCGGCATTGCAAGGCGAATGCTTTCACGAAACTGCTCGGCCGGAGCAGCATGTACCACCTCAACGACTGAGTCGTAGTTTGCTCGGATTACGGACTCGATCTCCTTGAGGTCAGCACGGAAGAATTCCTTTCTGCCATTTACCTTGTTGAGTCGGCCGGCAGCGAAGTGAGAGTGCAGCTTGGCCTCGATTGTAGGCGCGTTGTCCGAGAAGACCAGGGCGTGTACGTCGAAGCGGAAAGGTACGGATGCGTCACCTAGTTCATCAACGCGATCCATTGGCTCCAAGCGTCGAGTCATACCAATCTTGAAAACACCTTCGCCGAATGCGCCAATGTTTGAGATTACGTAAACATAGCCTGCACGCGCGTTCTGCTCCCGATAGTCGAGCTGTCGTTCTTCTTCATCAAGCTGACTGTTCTGGTTCGTTATCTCATCAATGCGCGCCTGCAAGGCTTCGCGCTCTTGCGGGTCGATTGCCACGGCGAGGCGTTGTTGAAGCTTCTGTACTGCGGCCGTAAAGTGCCTGCGCTCTTTCTCTATCTTCGCCCGAGCATCGCGAATCTCTTTTTCCAGCTTCTCCTGCTCCCGCTGATCTTCGCGAGCTTGTCTTGCGGCCTCTTTCTCCTCCTGGCGCTTTACCTGATACTCGTGTGCAAGATAGAGTTCTTGTAGCTTACGCTCGAGCACAATGTCCTTCCACCACGCGTCGACGGACTTCAACAGCTTATTGCAGGTTTCGAACGACCTGCGAATTCGCTCCTCCATCTTCTCTAAGTTGCTGAACTTGACATTCTCGACGCAGTACTCGCTCTCGCTATTGAACGACCTCAATGCAAGCTTCAGGGCATCTTTCCTGAGTTTCTTCCACTGAGCTTTGGTGAGTTCAACGGCATGGCTTTCCCATGAGTCGACTTCTGCACTCAGCCCTCTTGCCGACTGCTTCTGCTCTTCTCGAATCTCGTCAAGCCTGGCCTTGTACTCAACGCTGTTCGTCAGGCGGTACTTGGGTGTGTACAGGGCGAACGACTCAAGCTGAACGGTGTCCTCGGCTCCAAGAATCTGCTGCTGAATGGATAACAGTTGTGCTTGCGCTGATTCGAGCTTGACTTGTGCCCCAGCGATCTGAGCATGAAGAGCGGCTAATCGAACCTGTTCGCTCTCAATCCGGGCCTGTACGTCAATCAGGTCTAGCGCTCCAGTCTCCTTGGCTTTCGCTTCCAGTTCCTTGTACTTGGCCTGAAGCGCCCGCAGATCAGATTGAGACTGTAGGCGCTGCGCTTCTAGATCAGCCTGTAGTCGAGTTGCCTCTGCCTTGTGCTTGGGGCCCTTGAAGTAGTCGGCAAGCGCCATAGTTGTTCCCTGCGTCTTACTTGCGAAACGCTCGTCCGCAACCCTGGCGGCGACTGTGCCGACCGGAGCTTGGCAATGCCCGAGCGCAATGGTGTGTTCTGTGCTGCCTAACGTTCGAGCTAAGCGGGCGACAACGGCAGGACGCCAGGCCCGGGCTGGCGAAAATGTACCGCGTACCGCCAGACCGGGCCTGGTGGCCTGCCGTTGGCGCTCCGCTTGAGCGAGGGGTTAGGCAGCGCCGCTTGA
>JACZKT010000171.1 GCA_014859905.1 Rubrivivax sp. | reverse complement strand
CTGACGGCCACGGCGCAGCCCAGCACGGGCGGCTTCATCCAGGCCGACCCGGCCACCAACTCGCTCATCATCACGGCGCCGGAACCGCTGTACAAGCAGGTGCGCGCGCTCATCGACCAACTCGACACGCGCCGCGCACAGGTCTACATCGAGAGCATGATCGTCGAGGTGGCCGGCGGCGACGCCGCCGACTTCGGCTTCCAGTGGCAAGGACTGCTCGGCAAGAGCGGCGACCGCACCGGACTCATAGGCGGCACCAACTTCACCCCCGCGGGCGGTGCCGGCAACATCATCGGCATCAACGCCGGCGCGGTGCAGGGGCAGGTCAACCTCGGCGAAGGCCTGAACATCGGCCTGCTGCGCAGCTACAACGGCATCGTCTCGCTGGCCTCGATCGCGCGTTTCCTGCAGACGCAGGCCAGCACCAACATCGTCTCGACGCCGAACCTGATCACGCTCGACAACGAAGAGGCCAAGATCGTCGTCGGCGAGAACGTGCCTTTCATCACCGGTCAGTTCACCGGCGCGGGCAACACCGGGGGCGCCACCACCAACCCCTTCCAGACCATCGAGCGCAAGGACGTCGGCATCACGCTGCGCATCCGGCCGCAGATCGGCGAGGGCGGCACGGTGCGCATGACGATCTTCCAGGAGCAGAGCAGCGTCAAGAGCGAGACCGCCGCCGGCACCAGCAACGCCGGCCCGTCGACCACCAAGCGTTCGATCGAAGGCACGGTGGTCGTCGACGACGGCCAGATCCTGGTGCTGGGGGGCCTCATCGAAGACCGCTTCGTCACCAACCGCAGCAAGGTGCCACTGCTGGGCGACATCCCCTGGCTGGGCGCGCTGTTCCGCAGCGAGAGCCGCGAGCGCCGGCGCACCAACCTGATGGTCTTCCTGCGCCCGATCGTGATGCGCGACGCCGACAGCAGCAACCGCTTCTCGATCGACCGCTACGACCAGATCCGCGGCCAGCAGAAGGAAGCGCAGCCGCCGACTAGCCTAGTGCTGCCGATCAACGAAGCGCCGGTGCTGGCGCCGCTGGCCCCTGCCGGCCAGCCGACGCCCCCGGCGCCGCTGGAAGGCACACCCGGCCAGCCCAAGGCGCCGTGAGCGGGCAGGACGACAGCGATGGCCATCCGCCACCCCCTGCACTACGCCTACGCCAAGGCCAACCACCTGCTGCTGGAAGACGACGGCGAGCGGCTCGTGCTGTGGGCCGGCGAAACGACGCCGGCCTCGGCGCTGACCGAGGTGACGCGCCACTTCGACATCGCTCGCTTCGAGCGCGAGGCGGTGGCCACGCTGGGCCAGCGCATCGCCGTGGCCTACGCCGGCGGCGAGAGCAGCGCGGCCGCGGTGATCGGTGAAGTGGAAAGCGGGGTCGACCTGTCGCGCATGATGCAGGACCTGCCGGCGGTGGAAGACCTGCTCGAAGCGGCCGACGACGCGCCCATCATCCGCATGCTCAATGCGCTGCTGACGCAGGCGGCCAAGGACGGCGCGAGCGACATCCACATCGAACCCTACGAACGCAGCTCCAGCGTGCGCTTTCGCGTCGACGGCACGCTGCGCGAGGTGGTGCAGCCGAACAAGGCGCTGCACGCGGCGCTGATCTCGCGCCTGAAGATCATGGCCGAGCTCGACATCGCCGAAAAGCGGCTGCCGCAGGACGGCCGCATCTCCTTGCGCATCGGCGGCCGCGCCATCGACGTGCGCGTCTCGACGCTGCCCTCGGCGCACGGCGAACGTGCCGTGCTGCGCCTGCTGGACAAGACCGAATCGAAGTTCACGCTCGAAGGCCTGGGCATGAGCGGCGACGTGCTCTCGGCCTTCGAACGGCTGATCCGCCAGCCGCACGGCATCGTGCTCGTCACCGGGCCCACCGGCTCGGGCAAGACGACGACGCTGTATGCGTCGCTGGGTCGCATCGACACCGCCGGCACCAACGTGCTGACGGTGGAGGACCCGATCGAATACGAGCTGCCGGGCATCGGCCAGACGCAGGTCAACCCCAAGATCGACCTCACCTTCGCCAGGGCGCTGCGCGCCATCCTGCGCCAGGATCCGGACGTCATCATGATCGGCGAGATCCGCGACTTCGAGACCGCGCAGATCGCCATTCAGGCCTCGCTCACCGGCCATCTGGTGCTGGCCACCGTGCACACCAACGATGCGCCGAGCAGCGTCACGCGGCTCATCGACATGGGCGTCGAGCCCTTCCTGCTGTCGAGCAGCCTGCTCGGCGTGTTGGCGCAGCGCCTGGTGCGCAAGCTGTGCCCGCACTGCGCTCGCCAGGGCGACGACGGCCACTGGCACCCGGTGGGCTGCGCGCACTGCGGCCTGAGCGGCTACAAGGGCCGCACGGGCGTGTATGAGCTGATGGTCGCCGACGCGGCGGTGCAGGCGCTGATCCACAACCGCGCGCCCGAGCAGGAACTGGTGGCCGCGGCGCGCGCCAGCGGCCTGCGTTCGATGCGCGAGGACGGCGAACGGCTGGTGCGTGAAGGCATCACGTCGCTGGAAGAGGTCATCCGCGTGACCCGGGATTAGGCGGCAGCAGCATGCCCGCCTACCGCTTCGAGGCCCTCGACGCCGCCGGCAAGTCGCTCAGCGGCCTGCTGGAAGCCGACAACGCCCGCACTGCACGGGCGCAGTTGCGGGCGCGCGATCTGGTGCCGCTGGCGGTAACCGCGGTCACCATGGCGGCCAGCGAAGGCAGCGCGGCGCGCTTCACGCGTCGCGTCTTTTCGGCCACCGGGCTGGCGGTGTGGACGCGCCAGATCGCCGGCCTGGTGGGCTCGGGGCTGCCGCTGGAACGTGCGCTCACGGCGCTGGCCGATGAATCGGAGAGCGAGCGCCAGCGTGAACTCGTGGCGCACCTGAAGAG
>JACZKT010000170.1 GCA_014859905.1 Rubrivivax sp. | reverse complement strand
GCGAGGTCGTGCGCCTGCACGACGAGCTCGCCTGGTTCGACCGCCAGCACGGCAGCGAACCGGCCCTCGACGATCTCACCGCCCTCCCTGCCCTCGCAACCCTCGGCGCCTGAACCATGAACCGACACTCAGTCACTTTCGCCGCCACCGCTCTCGCCGCAGGCCTTGCCGCCGCCTCGTCGGCGCTGGCGCAGACAGCGCCCGTCGCGATGTCGGCACCCTGGGCGCTGGCGATGTGCAGCGCCTGGAACGCCGACGCCACGCTGACCGACAAGCTCGTCGAGTCCGGCTGGGTCAGGAACGACGGTGGGCGCGGCTTCAAGGCCATGCAGATCTACCGCGCGGACTGCCCGAATGCAGCGCGTGTCGAATTGCAGATCGCGCTCAAGGACGACAAGGCGCAGTGTGTCTACGGCGGCGCGGCGCGCACGGACAAGCTCGCCAGCGGCGCCGACTACCTGATGTGGGCCGACACGCCCCGCTGGCGCGAGATGGGCGCCGGGGAATACGGCCCGATGCGCGCGATGATGTTCGGCCGCCTGAACTTCGAGGGTCCGAAGATGGAGGCCATGGGCAACATGGGGCCGTTCGGGAGCTTCCTGCTGCTGGTGGGCAAGGTCCCGGGCGACTGGGCCGCCTGCCCCTGATCGAGGCGTCGACGCCCGTTCACCGCGAGCCCGAGGCGCGCGCCTCGACGGCCAGCACAGCGGCCTCGACGCGGGAGCTCAGGTTGAGCTTGGACAGGATGTGCCGCACGTGCAGCTTCACCGTATCGTGGCTGATGTCGAGCGCGCGCGCGATCGCCTTGTTGCTCTCGCCGCGGGACAGGTGCTCGAGGATCTGGCGTTCGCGTTCGGTCAGCGACTCGAGCAGCCCCCTGGGGTTGCCGCCCTTGCCACCCATCTGCAGCATCTGGGCGAGCTTGAGCGTCATCGCCGGCGACACCGTGAGTTCGCCGCGCGCGGCGCGCTCGATGGCCGCGATCACCTCCTCGGGTTCCATGTCCTTGAGCAGGTAGCCGCGCACGCCGATGCGCAGCGCCGCCGCCAGGTCCGCTTCGGCGTCGCTCATGGTCAGGATCAGCGCGGGCGTGTCGATACCCTCCGCGCGCATGCGTCGCAGGAGCGTGAGCCCGTCGGTCGACGGCATGCGCAGATCCAGCACCAGAAGATCCGGTTTGTGTTCACGCAGCACGTTTGCCAGCTGTTCCGGATCGCCCAGGGCGGCCACGACCTGAACGCTGCTGCGCCGGTGCAGCAGGTCGGTCAGGCCGGTGCGGCACAGCGCATGATCGTCGACGAGGACGATACGAACGGGGTCCTGGCTCATGACGTGGCGCCCATCTGCGCGCCCCTCGGGACACGCACCCGTACGCGGGTGCCGCCGCCCTCGCGGCGGCCGATCTCGATCAGCCCGCCGAGGCTCGCGGCACGCTGGCGCATGATGTCGATGCCGTAGTGCGGTTCGCGCTCGCCTTCGTCGGCCCCCGGCAGGCCGTAGCCGTCGTCCTCGACGAGGATTTCGACCGTGTCGGCGCCGCCGTCGATGGTCACCCAGGTGTGGCGAGCGCCGGCGTGGCGGGCAATATTGGTCAAGGCCTCCTGCACGATCCGGGACAGCTGAACCTCGTGCGCCGGCGACAGCGTCACTGTGGGCGCACGATCGCTGAACGCCAGTTCGATGCCCGTCGTCTGCTCGAATTCGGCGATGCTGGACTGCAGCGCATGGCGCAGCCCGAGCGGATCCACCGGCGCCCGGAAATGCGTCAGCAACTCGCGCACGCTGGCATGGGCTTCGGTGACCGCGCGCCGCACCTCGCCCGCATAGCGCAATGCGCTCGCCTCATCATGGTCGGCTATCACCTCCTGCAGCAGCGGCATGCGCATCTTGATGAAGGCCAGGGTCTGAGCCACTGAATCATGTACTTCGGCGGCCATCGACCGGCGCTCGTTCATCAGCGCCAGCCGCAGGTGCGCGCGCTCCAGACGGGCGTTGTTCAGCGCCAGGCCCAGCAACTCGCCGGCCGACTTGAGCACCGCCAGGACGTCCGGCGCCGGCTCGTCGCCGTGCGCGAAGAACAGGTTGTAGATGCCATGCACACGGCCACGATGCTGGAGCGGCACCGCGAGCATGCGCCGGTACTCGCCATCGACCAAGCTGCTCCTGTTGACCTGCGCACAAGCCGACATCTCGCTCGTCCAGACCGGGATGCTGCCGGAGGCTGCCGCGCCACAGGTGCCGCAGCCGCTGCGCACGCAGCTTTCCGCCTTGGCGACCGCCTCGGTCAAGCCCAGGCTGCCGATGAGCTGCATCTGGTCGCCCAGGTCGGTGATCGCGCGCACGGCACCCGCTTGCGCCCCGGACATGCGAAGCAAGGGTTCCAGAAAGCGCTCCAGCAGCGCCGGCAGGTCGCCGTCGACGGCGACCAGGTCGGACGCCAGCTCGCCGAGGATTTCAGCTGCTCGCCGGGGATCGTTTTCAGCCAGTTCTGTCACCGCCGTCGTCATGTCAGCCATCGCCACCAAGATGGATGGGCCAGCCCACCCTTTCGCTGCCACCGCTTGCACGCCACGCCACGCTATTGGACACCTTCGCCGGCATCCCGTGCACCCGGCACTGCCCGAATTGCCCGTAAGGGTATCAGGTGACGCTCGCCGCCGCCGCCCGCCCGCCTCGTCGAGCCCGGAAGCGAGGCCAGGCTGCAAATACCCCAAATGGGTAATGGTTGCTCCCCATCGCGGTAGTAGACGCCCGGCGGGCATTTGCGCCCAATGCGGGGCACCCATCGCGGTGCACATCGTCCCGATTCATCACCACTGCGGTGCAAGCCGCACCCTGACCATCATCCCCCTGAAGCGAGCCAGGTCATGCCCAAGCCAGTCTGCTGTCACTGTCCCTGCCCAGCGCGCATGCGGTCGCGTTCGGGTCAGCCACGCCGCGGCCGGGGATGGCCGGCCAGGCTGGCCTCATGAGTGTCCTGGTTCGCCCGCACGGCAGCACTGAACTGCGGCCCCTGCTGCTGGAGGGCGCGGCCCACGCGCGCGAGAGCGAGCGCGCGAAGTCCCTGCCCCAGGTGCGGGTGAGTTCGCGGGAACGTGGCGACATCGTCATGCTGGGCATCGGCGGCTTCACGCCGCTGAACGGATTCATGTCGCACGCCGACTGGGTGGGCGTGTGCGACGGCATGAAAATGAGCAACGGCCTGTTCTGGCCGATCCCCATCACGCTGTCGACCGACCACGCGACGGCCTCGACGTTCCAGACCGGTCAGGAGATCGCGCTCGTCGACCCGGACGACGGCACGCCGCTGGCGACGATGCTCGTCACCGAAAAGTACTCGATCGACAAGGCCCACGAGTGCGCCACCGTGTTCAAGACGATCGACCCCGCGCACCCGGGTGTGCGCATGGTGATGGAGCAGGCCGATGTCAACCTGGCCGGGCCGATCAAGGTGCTGTCGCTGGGTGGGTTTCCAGAGAAGTACGGCGCGCTGTTCATGACCCCGGCGCAGACGCGCACGCTGTTCCAGTCGCTGGGTTGGACACGCATCGCGGCGTTCCAGACGCGCAACCCGATGCACCGCTCGCACGAGTACCTCGCGAAGGTCGCGATCGAGGTCTGCGACGGCGTGCTCGTGCATTCGCTGCTCGGCGCGCTGAAGCCCGGCGACATCCCGGCCGAGGTCCGCACGCGCGCCATCGCGGCGCTGGCCGAGGGCTATTTCGTGCCGTCGACCATCGTCCAGGCCGGCTACCCGCTGGACATGCGCTATGCCGGTCCGCGCGAGGCACTGCTGCATGCACTGTTCCGGCAGAACTACGGTTGCTCGCACCTCATCGTCGGCCGCGACCACGCGGGCGTCGGCAGCTACTACGGGCCCTTCGACGCGCACCACATCTTCGACCAGATACCGGCCGACGCGCTGGAGACGCGGCCGCTGAAGATCGACGTGGCGTTCTGGTGCTACCAGTGCGGCGGCATGGCCTCCGGACGCACCTGCCCGCACGGCGACGCCGAGCGCCTGCAGGTCAGCGGCACGCAATTGCGCAAGTGGCTGTCCGAAGGCCATTCGGTGCCACCCGAGTTCAGTCGTCCGGAAGTACTTGAAATTCTCCGCGCCTATTACGCCGAGTTGGACGCCAGCCCTCGCGACGTGACCGCGTCGTCGACGAACAAATGAGAGTCTGCATCGTCTCGGACAGCCACGACCGCGCCGACGCACTGGCCCAAGCGGTGCGCGATGCGAAAGCCGAGGGCGCCGAAGCGGTGATCCACTGCGGCGACCTGATCGGGGCGCAGACCGTGAAGCCCGCGCTCGCGCACGGACTGCCGATGCACCTCATCCATGGCAACAACGTCGGCGACGCGCAGGCGCTGCACTTCCAGATGCACAAGAGCGGCGGTCTGCTGCGCTACCACGGCCCCGACGCGCGCCTGGAGCTTGGCGGCCGGCGCATCTTCGTCGTGCATTACCCCGAGTACGGCCACGCGATGGCCTGCACCGGCGACTGGGACCTCGTGTGCTGCGGCCACTCGCATGAAGCGAACGTGGAAGAGGTGGCGAACGTCAAGGGCGGCAAGACCTGGCTGGTGAATCCGGGGACGGTGGCTGGACTCGCGGCGCCCGCGACCTGGGCGCTCGGTGACCTGGCCGCGATGCACTTTCAGGTGTTTTCCATGGCCGCATAGTCGTCTTGTGCGTCCTCCGTCATTGCCTTTCAAAAAATCATCTGGTCGAGGAGAGGGTTCAAATGTTCACCAGCAATCCGTTTCTTGCGCTTTCGGCGTCCATTGCGCCTGCGGTCATGCAGACCTACATCCTGGTCATGATCGTCCTGGTCGCGGCAGGCACGCTGTTCGACGTCGTGCACAAGGGCAGCGCGAAGTACTTCTTCCAGAACATGCGCAAGGCCAAGGGTGCG
>JACZKT010000169.1 GCA_014859905.1 Rubrivivax sp. | reverse complement strand
GCCATGCGTCGTTGCAGCCCCTTGCCGCACTGCCAGTGCGGCTGCGGGTCTGCGCCTAGCCTGGCGAAAAAATCCATCGGTTTCATTTCGTAATGCCTTTGGTGAAACGGACTACTAGATCCGCCCTTCCTGCACCGCGTGGCAGGCCACCTGCACGCCGTGGAACAGCGTCAGCGCCGGCCGCTCGGCCGCGCAGCGCGCATTGGCGTGCGGGCAGCGCGGGTGGAAGGTGCAGCCCGCAGGCGGCTGCAGCGGGTTCGGCACCTCGCCCTGCACCGGTGTGCGCGAGCGGCCGCTCATGTGGATGTCGGGAATCGCGTCCAGCAGCATGCGCGTGTACGGGTGGTGCGGATGCGCGAACAGCTCGGCCTTGTCCGCCAGCTCCACCAGCCGCCCCAGGTACATCACGCCCACCTGGTCGGCGACGTGCCGCACCACGGCCAGGTTGTGCGAGATGAAGAGATAGGTCAGGCCGCGTTCGCGCTGCAGGTCCTTCATGATGTTGAGCACCTGCGCCTGCACCGACACGTCCAGCGCCGACGTCGGTTCGTCGCAGACCAGGAATTCCGGCTGCGTGGCCAGCGCGCGGGCGATCGAGATGCGCTGGCGCTGCCCGCCCGAGAACTGGTGCGGAAACTTTTCGCAATCGGCGGCCGCCAGGCCCACCGACAGCAACAGCTCGCCGACGCGTGCGCGCAGCGCTTCGGCGCCGGGCACCAGGCCGTGTTCACGCAGCGGCTCGCCGACGATGTCGAGCACCTTCCAGCGCGGGTTCAGGCTGGCGTAGGGGTCCTGGAAGATCATCTGCATGCGCCGGCGCAGGGTGCGCAGCTCGCCGGCGTCGCGTGCGGCGTCGGTGGCCTGGCCGTCGAAACGCACGTCGCCGCGCGTCGGCTGGTACAGGCCGACCAGCAGCCGCGCCACCGTGCTCTTGCCGCAACCCGACTCGCCGACGAGGGCCAGCGTCTTGCCGCGTTCGATCGTGAACGAGACACCGTCCACGGCGTGAACGAACTGCCGCGCCTTGCGTTCGACGACACGGTTGAGCCAGGGCGCCGAGACGTCGAAGGTCTTGGCCAGGTCGCGGACTTCCACCAGTGCGGTCATGGACTCACCTTGCCCGCTGCCACCAGCCAGCACGCCGCCCGCGTGGCGCCGGCGTCGAACAGGTCCGGGCGCTCGCGCCGGCAACGGTCCATGACCTGCGGGCAGCGCGGGTTGAAGGCGCAGCCCTCGGGGATGGCGTTCAGCCGCGGCATCGCACCGTCGATCTGCAGCAGCCGCTCGCGGTCTTCGTCCATCGCCGGAATCGAGCCCATCAGGCCCGTCGTGTACGGGTGGCTGGGGCGGTGGATGACGTCGCCCACCGGCCCGATCTCGGCCACCCGGCCGGCGTAGAGCACGGCCACGCGGTCGCAGGTCTCGGCGATCACGCCCATGTCGCGCGTCACCAGCATGACCGCCGCGCCGTGGTCCTTGCACAGCCGCTTGAGCAGCGAAATGATCTGCGCCTGCACCGACACGTCCAGCGCCGTCGTCGGCTCGTCGGCGACGATGAGCTTGGGCTCGGCGGCCAGCGCCAGCGCGATCACGACGCGCTGGCGCATGCCGCCGCTGAACTGGTGCGGATACTGGTCGATGCGCTGTTCGGCGGCCTGGATGCCGGTCTCCTGCAGCAGCCGGACGGCGCGCTGGCGCGCCTCGTCGAAGCTCACCGGCAGGTGCGTCTGGATGGTCTCGGTGAGCTGGCGGCCGATCGTGTACAGCGGGTTCAGCGAGGTCAGCGGGTCCTGGAAGATGGCGCCGATCTGGCGCCCGCGGATGGCGCGCATCTGTTCGTAGGGCAGGTCGTCGATGCGCTTGCCGTCCAGCAGGATCTGGCCGCCGGCGATGCGCCCCGGTGGCTCGAGCAGGCCGATGATGGCCGCGCCGGTGAGCGACTTGCCGGCGCCCGATTCGCCGACGACGCCGAGGATCTCGCCGGGCGCGATGTCGAAGGAGATGTCGTCCAGCGCCAGCAGCGTGCCGCGGCGGGTGGGGAATTCGACGCGCAGGTTTCTGACTTCGAGCAGGGGCGCTGTCATTTGCCTGCCTCTGCTGCGGGATCGGGCCGGCGGGGCGCTCTGCTCCGCTCATGTCCCCCGGGCCGGGCTGCGCCCGACCTTCCTCCTTGACTTCGCTGCGCAGAGCGCCCCACCGGCCCGATCCGGACACGAAGTGGATGTTCGACGAAGGCGCGCCATCGGGGTGAGTGGCCGAGGATGTCGGGTGGCCGGCGCAGCGAAGTAAAGGAGGAGGAACGGGCACAGCCCGTTCCGGGGGACATGAGCGGAGCCGGCCACCCGGCAGCCTCGGCTCGCGCGGTGCCGGCACGCGAACGCAGAGGAATTGGATTTGCCATCTCTCAGCGCAGCCTCGGGTTGAGCGCATCGCGCAGCCAGTCGCCGAGCAGGTTCACGGAAAGCGCGATCAGCACCAGCATGGCGCCGGGAAAGATCGTGATCCACCATTCGCCCGAGAACAGGAAGTCGTTGCCGATGCGGATCAGCGTGCCCAGCGACGGGCTGGTCGGCGGCACGCCGACACCCAGGAAGGACAGCGTGGCCTCGGTGAGGATGGCCGCCGCGACCTGGATCGTGGCCAGCACCAGCACCGGGCCCATGACGTTGGGCAGCACGTGTCTGACCATGATGCGGTAGGGCGAGACGCCGATCACACGTGCCGCCTGCACGTATTCCTTGTTGCGTTCGACCATCGTCGAGCCGCGCACCGTGCGCGCGTACTGTACCCAGCCGCCCAGCGAGATGGCGATGATCAGCACGCCGAAGGCCAGCGTGTCGTGGGCGTTGGGGAACATCGCTCTGCCGACGCCGTCGATCAGCAGCGCGATCAGGATCGCCGGGAAGGACAGCATCACGTCGCACACGCGCATGATGAAGGCGTCGATCTTGCCGCCGGCGAATCCCGACAGCAGGCCCAGGCCGACGCCGACGATCATCGACAAGATCACCGACGCCAGCCCCACCAGCAGCGAGATGCGCGCGCCGTAGAACAGCGCCGACAGGATGTCGCGGCCCTGGTCGTCGGTGCCCAGCAGGTAGCGCCGGCTGCCTTCGTCCATCCAGGCCGGCGGCAGCCGGGCGTCGGCCAGGTTGAGCGTGGCCAGGTCGAAGGGGTTGTGCGGTGACACCCAGGGCGCGAACACCGAGGTGAACACGCACAGCAGTGCGATCACCGCCGCCACGATGGCCATCGGCGAGTGGCGGAAGCTGTGCCAGACGTCGCCGTCGAGGAAACGCGCCAGCGCGCCCGGAGTGGCAGAGACTGCAGTTGGGGTCATGGTCTCAATGCCGACCCGCCGGGCCTTCCAGGCGCAGCCGCGGGTCGACGGCGAAGTACAGCAGGTCGACGACGAGGTTGACGACGACGAAGATGAGCGCGATCAGGCACAGGTAGGCCGCCATCACCGGGACGTCGGCGAACTGCACCGCCTGGATGAACAGGAAGCCCATGCCGGGCCACTGGAACACGGTCTCGGTGATGATGGCAAAGGCGATCAGGCTGCCGAGTTGCAGCCCGGTGATGGTGATCACCGGCACCAGCGTGTTCTTCAGTGCATGGCCGAAATACACGGCGCGGTCCTGCAGGCCGCGCGCGCGCGCGAACTTCACGTAGTCGGTGCGCAAGACCTCCAGCATCTCGGAGCGCACGAGCCGCAGGATGAGCGCGAGCTGGAACACGCTGAGCGTGATCGCCGGCAGCACCAGGTGCTTCCAGCCGTCCACCGTGAGCAGCCCGGTGGTCCATGGCCCGAGCGCCACCGTGTCGCCGCGGCCGAAGCTGGGCAGCCAGCGCAGTTGCACCGAGAACACGAGGATCAACAGGATGCCGATCAGGAAGGTCGGCAGCGACACGCCCAGCAGCGACAGCGTCATCACCAGTTGCGAGCCGAAGCGGCCGCGCCGCAGCGCCGCGTAGACACCCAGCGGCAACCCGACCACGAGCGCGATCACTGCAGCGGCGGTGGCCAGTTCCATAGTGGCCGGAAACCGTTCGGCGATCAGGGCAGATACCTTGCGTCCCTGGCGCAGGCTGAGGCCGAACTCGCCCTGCACCGCGTTGCCGACGAAGCGCGCGAACTGCACCGGGAAGGCTTCGTCCAGCCCCAGGTCCTTGCGCAACTGGTCGCGTTGCTCCTGCGTGGCATCCTGCCCCAGCAGGCTGGTCACCGGGTCGCCGACGTACTGGAACAGCATGAAGGCGATGAAGGCCACCGTGAGCATCACGATGACGGCCTGCAGCAGGCGGCGGAGGATGAAGGCGAGCATCGGGGAAAGAGGGGCTGCCGTGTCGCCCGCGGTGGATGCGGACGCCGGCCAAAACTGCACATCATCCGCAAATTGCGTGCCGGGTGCAAAGGGGAAAGCCCGAGGCGCCGGGTGTGCGCCGAAGTCGATCCGGCGGATGCGAGCGCGCTACGGCCCGGGGCGTTGGCGCGCGCACCATGAAAAAGGCCGCCCGCAGGCGGCCTTCGGTAGACCGGTGGAAACCGATCAGAAGCTGTGGCGGACGCCGAACTCGTAACCGGTCGACGAGAAGCCCGTCACCGGGGCACGGGCCTTGCCGCCGCCGCCGGCCACGAAGCCGAGACCGGTGTCGTTGTCGATGACCGATCCCGTCGCGTACAGCGCGGTGCGCTTCGACAGGTCGTACACATAACCCACGGCAAACTGCGTCGACTTCGGCTTGGCACCGCTGGCCAACTTGAGCTCGGATTGCGCGCCGCTGAACTTCAGCGTGCCGCTGCCCAGCGGCACGTTGGCGCCGAGGAGGAAGTTGTTCAGCTTATGCGACCCGGCCTTGTACTCGTGGTACTGGCCCATCAGCGTCATGAAGCCCATGTTGAACGATCCGCCGATGTTGCCGACCTTCGAGGTCGGGCCGCTGGCGGGATGCGGGGGCTTGGTCTCGCCATAGGCGACCGCCACGTTGACCGGGCCGGCAGCATAACCGATGCGGCCACCGACATATCCGATGTCGCTGCCGGCTGCTTCGCCTTCGTCGAGGCCGACCTGGACCTGGCCATACACGCCGCCCATCGCCGGCAGGAAGTAGCCGACCGTATTGTTGGCGCGGACAAACGTGCTGTAGACGGACGCACCACCCATGAGGTTGGTCTGGCTGGCGACGCCGACGGTGCCGAACGGGTCGAAGACCGTGTGGTTCCAGAACGTCGGGGTGTAGTCGCGGCCCAGGCGCAGCTCACCGAAACCACCCATCAGGCTGACCGTCGAACGGCGCTGCCAGCTCTGGCCACCGGCGGTGCCGTTGTCCGGGTTGATGGCGCCTTCGATCCAGAAGCCGGCACGCAGGCCGCCGCCCAGATCCTCGACGCCGCGGAAGCCGAGGCGACTGGAAGCGTTGCCGTCCTGGCTCATCACGGTACGGCTGCCGTTGTCGTTATCGACCGAGCGGATGCCCAAGTCGACGACGCCGAACAGGGTGACCGACGACTGGGCCGAAGCGACGCCCGCAAACGCTGTCAGCGCTGCCAGGGCGAGCAGAGATTTTTTCATTGCAACTATCTCCTAGGTTGAAAAAGAGGTCCCGATCGGTGAGATCACCCAGAGTCGGGCTGATCAGGCCAACATCCTCATCGGAAGTTGACCGTATTGCACCAGACCCCCCGGTCGATTGCCAAGCCTTCGCCCACAAAAGGCTGTTGCCTGTTGTCAGGCAACAACGGGCCGCAAGCAAAGGCACGCCGTCACGATGGGGTATTCTTCACGCCAATGAACTTGACCGATCGGCTGCTCGTGAGTGTGGACAACGCGCTGCGCACGGTGTCTGGCGCCGTCCACGCAGCACGCCCGAACCCGGCCGGCCGCGTGCCCGACCACGACCTGGACGCCGAGCAGCGGCGCCTTTCCGGCGCCCTGATGCGCGTCAACCACGTCGGCGAGGTCTGCGCGCAGGCTCTGTACCAGGCGCAGGCCCTCACTGCGGGCAGCGACACACTGCAGCAGGAGATGGTCCAGGCCGCTCGCGAGGAGACCGACCACCTGGCGTGGACGCAGCAACGCCTGGCCGAGTTGGGCGACCGCGTCAGCCTGCTCAACCCGCTGTGGTACGCCGGGGCCTTCGGCATCGGCCTGCTGGCCGGTCGGCTGGGTGATCGTGTCAGCCTGGGTTTCGTCGTCGAGACCGAGCGCCAGGTCGAGGCGCATCTGGCCGGGCACCTGAGCCGGCTGCCGGTGGCCGACGAGCGCTCGCGGGCCATCGTCGAGGCCATGAAGGAAGACGAGCGCCGCCATGCCGACCATGCGCTGGCCGCCGGCGGGATGGAACTGCCAGCGCCCGTGCGCTGGCTGATGCGCAGCGCGGCCAAGGTGATGACGGTCACCGCCCACCGCATCTGACCCCGGTTCCGGGGCTCAGCCTTCGACGACCTCGAAGCTGGTCGTGATCTCGGCCGTCTTGCCCAACATGATGCTGGCCGAACAGTAGCGTTCGTGCGACAGCGCGATGGCGCGCTCGACGGCGGCCGCCGGCAAGGCGCGGCCGCTGACGATGAAGTGCATCGAGATGCGCGTGAACACCTTGGGGTCCTGCGCTGCCCGTTCCGCTTTCAAGCGCACCTGGCAGCTGCGCACGTCGTGGCGCCCACGCTGCAGGATCAGCACCACGTCGTAGGCCGTGCAGCCGCCGGTGCCGGCGAGCACGGTCTCCATCGGCCTCGGCGCCAGGTTGCGGCCGCCGCCGTCGGCGGCGCCGTCCATGGTGATGAAGTGGCCGCTGCCGGTTTCGGCAACCATGCCCATGCCGGTGCCCGGCAGCCAGTTGATGGTGCATTCCATGGTCGATCTGCCCTCGGTTGGCGCATGCTCGTCAAGCGCGTCGCATTTTTGGAGTCATCGCACCAGAAACATTGCGCAAAGAGCATATTGCACTGCAGCATTCGGGTGATAGACTGGCATTGTGGGTGGCTGATTCAGCGTTCGAGACGCCCCACCCGACGATTGTCTCCTCCACCTCCTTCAATGGTGGATTTGGCCCGGAGCCCTCCAAGGTTCCGGGCCCTTTTCTTGGTTGCAGCCCGCCCGGGCCTCGTGTCGGGCTCGCTTATCATGCGCGGCCTCCCACAGC
>JACZKT010000168.1 GCA_014859905.1 Rubrivivax sp. | reverse complement strand
CACCCATGTCTGCAAACCATCCATCGCCGCGATTCTGCGTGAAGGCCCCGGCCGGGGTGCCCGGGTGACGGCCTGGGTCGGCTGGGCCCTGGCCGTGGCGGCGCTGGCGGTGGGCTACGCCGGCTACGGCTGGCCCGGCGTCGTGCTGGCCCTGGGTGTGGTGGTGTTCTGGCTGCTGCTGCAGTTCAGCCGCGCGCTGCGCGCCTTGCGCCAGGCCTCGGGGCGGCCGGTCGGCCAGGTGCCCAACGCCGTCATGCTGCATGCGAAGCTGCGCCGCGGGCTGCGGCTGCCGCAGGTGCTGGCGCTGACGCGCAGCCTGGGGCAGCGCGTGGCCGAAGAGCCGGAAACCTGGGCCTGGCGCGACGCCGGCGGCGACGAGGTGCAGGTGGAACTGCACGACGGCCGCGTCACGGCCTGGCGGCTGCAGCGCAGCGACGCCACTGCGGGCCACCGGTCGCCGAACTGAAGGGCGTCCGACCGCGCCTGCGGCGACCCCTAAAATCACTGCTTTGGATGCCCCGAGGAGCCCCCATGTCGATGTCCGACCGCGATGGCAAGATCTGGATGGACGGCCAGCTGGTCGAATGGCGCGACGCCAAGATCCATGTCCTGAGCCACACGCTGCACTACGGTTGCGGCGCCTTCGAAGGCGTGCGTGCCTACAAGACCGACCGCGGCACGGCCATCTTTCGCCTGCCCGAGCACACCGAGCGGCTGTTCAACAGCGCCAAGATCCTGCGCATGAAGATCCCGTTCACGCCGCAGCAGGTGATGGACGCGCAGCGCGAAGTGGTGCGCGTGAACAAGCTCGAAAGCTGCTACCTGCGGCCGCTGACATGGATCGGCGACCAGAAGCTCGGCGTCAGCCCCAGGGGCAACACCATCCACCTGATGGTCGCCGCCTGGCCCTGGGGTGCCTACCTCGGCGAGGAAGGCTTGAAGCACGGCATCCGCGTCAAGACCAGCAGCTACACGCGCCACCACGTCAACATCACGATGACGCAAGCCAAGGCGGTGAGCAACTACACCAATTCGATCCTGGCCAACATGGAAGTCACCGACGAAGGCTACGACGAAGCGCTGCTGCTGGATGCCAGCGGTTTCGTCAGCGAAGGCGCGGGCGAGAACCTGTTCATCATCAGGAAGGGCGTGGTCTACACGCCGGACCTGAGCGCCGGGGCGCTGAACGGCATCACGCGCGACACCATCTTCGCGATCTGCCAGGACCTCGGCCTCAGGCTGGTCGAGAAGCGCATCACGCGCGACGAGGTCTACATCTGCGACGAGGCCTTCTTCACCGGCACCGCGGCCGAGGTGACGCCGATCCGTGAACTCGACCGCATCGAGCTCGGGCTGGGCAGCCGCGGCCCGATCACCGAGAAGATCCAGGCGGCTTTCTTCGACATCGTCAACGGCCGCAACCCGAAGTACACCGAGTGGCTGACGCCGGTGTGATGCGATGAACGATCCGAAAGCCGTGGTCGAACTCGCCGCCGCCGAGCTGGTCGGCCCCGGCGTCACCTTCTGCCCCAACCCGCGCATGGCCTTGTGGAGCAACCACCCCAGGGTCTTCATCGACGTCGCCACCACCGGCGAGGGGCGCTGCCCGTATTGCGGCACCGTGTACCGGCTCAAGGCAGGCGAGAAGGTGCACGCGGCGCATTGAAGCGCCGCCGGACGCTGCCGCCGAGCAGACGGATCAGGGTGCGCCGAAGCCGTAGCGCGTGAACACGGCGCGTGCCGGCGGCTGGTTGAGAAAGAGCACGAAGTCGCGCGCCAGCGCCGGCTGGCGGCTGGCGGCCACCACGGTGGCCGGGTAACGCACGGGCGTCTGCACGGACAGCGTCTCCACCACGCGCACCCGTTTGCCGGCCAGGGCCACGTCGGTGCCGTAGACGAAGCCGGCGTCGGCGTCACCGCTGGCCACGGCTTCGAGGACCGCACGCACGCTGTCGCCGGCCACGATCTTCTGCTGCACCGCGGGCCACAGGCGCAACGCGTCGACAGCCTGGCGCGCATAACGCCCGGCCGGCACGGTGGCCGTGCGGCCCATGGCGATGCGCCGGATCTCGGGCCGCGCCAGGTCCTGCAGGCGCTGCACCGGCGAGTTGCGGTCGGTGGGCACGATCAGCACCAGGGTGTTGGTGGCGAACTCGCGCTGCGCGTCGGCCAGCAGCAGCCGGCGCTGGATGCCGCGCGCCAGCGTGTCGGCGTCGGCGCTGGCCAGGACGTCGGCCGGCTTGCCGCCGGCGATGTCCTGCAGCAACACGCCGGAGGCCGCGAACTGCAGTTCCACGGTCACGCCCGGGCGTGTGGCCTCGAAGGCTCGCGCGACGTCGCGCATGGCCTCGCCGAGGCT
>JACZKT010000167.1 GCA_014859905.1 Rubrivivax sp. | reverse complement strand
GGCAGGCTGGCGCCCGAGGTCGCCGCCCGCGAATCGTTCCTGCTGGGCAACGATGCGATCCGCGCGCTGGTGTTCGATCCGCTGTTGCCAGCGCCGCTGGTGGACGACCAGGCGCGCCGTCGCTTCGTCGACGCCGTGGTGCGCTTCGACGCCGCCGGCCACGCGATCTGGCAGCGTTTCTTCGACGCCCAACGGTCGCGCCTCGTCGCTTCGCGGGCGCGGCCCGCACTCACCCCACCCCTGGAGACCACACCATGAACGCACCCGACATGCAATTGAAGGACCGGCTGTTCCTGGCCGACACGCACGACGTCATCAACGTCTCGCATGAACTGGTCGACACCAACCTGTACCTGCAGGACATCGCGCTGCAGGAGGCCGTGCGGCGCGAAGGGGCGGCCTGGGCACACGACGATCTCGCGGCGTTCGGCCAGCTCACCGGCGCGGCCGACCACCTGGCGCTCGGCGTGCTCGCCAATCGATACGGACCGGAGCTCGAGACCCACGACCGCTTCGGTAACCGGGTCGACCTGGTGACCTTCCATCCCGCCTACCACGCGCTGATGAAGACCTCGATCGAGCACGGCCTGCACGCGTCGCCGTGGACCGACCCCGGCCCGGGTGCACATGTCGCCCGCGCCGCACGAACCTACATGCACTCCCAGGTCGATGCGGGGCACGGCTGCCCGATCACGATGACCTTTGCCGCGCTGCCGTCGCTGCGCACGACGCCCGCACTGGCGCAGCTTTGGGAACCGAGGATCACCGCCCGCGTCTACGATCCGCGCAACGTTCCCGCTGCCGCCAAGCAGGGCCTGACGATCGGCATGGCGATGACCGAGAAGCAGGGCGGCTCGGACGTGCGCGCCAACACCACCCGCGCCTACCCGGTCGGTGCCGCGGGTCCGGGCGCAGCCTACGAGCTCGTCGGCCACAAGTACTTCGTCTCGGCGCCGATGAGCGATGCGTTCCTGGTGCTGGCGCAGGCCCCCGGCGGGCTGTCGTGCTTCCTGCTGCCGCGGTGGCGGCCCGACGGCAGCAAGAACCCGCTGCAGGTGCTGCGGCTCAAGCGCAAGATGGGCAACGTCTCGAATGCGTCGAGCGAGACCGAACTGCGCGGCGCGCTGGCGTGGATGGTGGGTGAAGAAGGCCGTGGCGTGCGCACCATCATCGAGATGGTGGCGATGACGCGCTTCGATTGCATGGTCGGCTCCTCGGCCGGCCAGCGCGCCGCGGTGTCGCAGGCGCTGCACCACTGTTCGATCCGTTCGGCCTTCGGCCGCGTGCTGAATCAGCAGCCGCTGATGCGCAACGTGCTGGCCGACCTGGTGCTGGAGAACGAAGGCGCGCTGGCGCTGACGATGCGCGTGGCGCGCGCAATGGACCACCGGGCCGACCGGCACGAGGACCTGCTGGTCCGCCTTTGCACGGCGGTCGGCAAGTACTGGATCTGCAAACGCACGCCGAACCACGCCTACGAGGCGATGGAGTGCATCGGCGGCAGCGGCGTGATGGAGGACGGCCCGTTCCCGAGGCTGTTCCGCGAGTCGCCGGTGAACGCCATCTGGGAAGGCAGCGGCAACATCCAGTGCCTCGACGTGCTGCGGGCGATGCACAAGACGCCGGAGGTCGTCGATGCGTTCTTCCGCGAGGTGGGGGCCGCGAAGGGCGCGAGTGCGCTGCTCGATCGCTGGGTCGGCGCCTTGCGCGATGAGTTCAAGGATCTTGCGGATGTCGAGTACCGTGCCCGCGGCATCGTCGACCGCATGGCGCTGGCGATCCAGGCGGCACTGCTGGTGCAGCACGCGCCGGCGCAGGTGGCCGACGCGTTCTGCGCCTCACGCCTGGCAGATGGGGGCCATCGCAACTACGGCACGCTGCCGCGCGGCGTGGACTGCGCGGCGATCATCGAGCGCGCCACACCACGAGCATCATCGTCGTGACCCACGAGTCGAACAGCGTCTCGATCATCGTCGGTCGCAAGCCGCCCGGTGCCCCAAGCTGCCTGGCAGCTGCCGGCAGTTCGACGATCTCCTGCTCACGGTAGATGTGCGGTGCCATGCGCCCGGGAATCCGGATACAGGGTGCCGGCGGCCGGCAGCAGCAGGAACATCTGCTCCCGCAGCGTCTCCAGCGTGATCGTCGGCAGTGTGCGGCGCCGGCCACCGGGCAGCGCGTTGGGCCGCCTGCCAGCAGATGAAGGTCTCGACGGCGATTGTGCCCATCGTCAGTCCGAAGCCGATGCCGTGTCGACTGCGGCAAGCGCGTCGTCCTCGTCCGGGCGCGGCGTGCGGCCGGAGGCATCGACCGTGCTGTACACCGGCGCGAAGCCGCCGCCAGGCGTGCGGAAGTTGGTGGTCTGGCCCTGGTACAGGCGCGCCGCCACCCACTGCACCTGGCCGCCATAGGCGTAGGCCCGCAGGTCGAACTTCATCGCCTCGGTGGTGTCTTCGCCCTCGATCAGCCGCTCGCCCGGCGGCATGATGGCCTGGGCCACGTAGTCACCGGCCAGGATCTCCTGCCAGACCCGGCGCGCGATCTTGTCGCCGCGGTAGGCGGCCCGGCTGCCGAAGCCCGCCACCGGCTTGAAGAACAGGCCGCGTCGCGCAGCCCACAGGCGATCGGCATCGTCGGCCTCGACGATTTCGGTGTGCGGCACGTTGTCCAGCAGCAGGCGCCGGGTGGCTTCGGGCACGCCCAGCGCCTTGAGCCGCTGGACGTCGCTGAACAGTGCCAACTGGCGCTTGTCGGCATACAGCGCGTGAGCCTGCGGGTGCGGGGTCAGCACCACGCGCTGCTGCTCGTAGGCCTCGCGCAGCGCCGCGCTGACCGGCTGCTCGAGGTAGAAATCGGTGAGGCGGTTGTAGACCAGGTCGATGGCCAGCTCGCCATGCCACAGGCTGCCGTCGCGCCACTGCAGCGCCGACGGGTCGGCCACCACCGCCCGCAGGCCGTGGCGCTGAAACAGCCGCTGGAACAACAGGAACTCGGGGTAGAGGTACTGCTGCTCGGGGGCTTCGTCGACGATGGCCACGCTGGTCAGCTGCCGCGCATGGCCGGCCAGCCGCCACTCATGGCGAAACATGTCCACCAGCCGCTGCTCGAAGAGCGCAACGCTGGCCCGTGTGGGCACCGTCGCATCCATCGCCGTGCAGCAACTGCGCTGCGCGCGGGCCAGCACCGCATTGAGCATTGCGCCGCCGGCGTTGGTGTTGATCTCGATGAGGCCCAGCCGCCCCTGGTCGAGGTGGAAGTCGTAGCCGAAGAACACGCCCCGTGCGCCACCGGTGGGCACGCGGGCGATGGCCGGCGCGGCTGCCAGCACCTGCTCGCGATAGGCCGGCAGCGCCACCACCGATTCGATCGCCCGCACCACCTGGGCGATGCGCTGCAACTGCGGCGCAGCGACGAACACCGGCTGCGCGGCAAAGACCGTCGGGCAGCGTTCGCGCAGCAGCGCCGACAACCCGGGCTGCCCCGGTTCGGTGTCCAGCGCCCGCGCCAGTGCGGCGTGGTCGAGGCTGAAGCAGAAGCATTCGCGGTTCAGCGTGTCGATGGTGTTCACGGGTGTACCTGGCGAGGTCGATGAGGTCGACGCGGCCACCCTCAACGGGATGGTCCGGGAATGTAGCGAGGACCCGCCATGCGCTTGACGCAGCGCAACGGGCGGCGCGACTTCTTCATGCCGTTGCCGGGCTCAGGTGGATGCACCGCCGCGTGCGATGGGGCCGGTGCCCGACGCAACGGACCGGGCCTGCGGCAACAGCATTAGCGCCACGAAAGCGCCGAGCCCCAGGCCCGCGGACAAGCACAACGCGCCGGCGCCCCAGCGGTCCAGTGCGATGCCGAACAGGAACGGCGCCAGCGCCTGCGCCACCCGGGCCGGCATCATCAGCCAGCCTTGCCGGGCGCCATAGCCCTGGGGGCCGAACAGGACCAGCGGCAAGGTGCCCTTGGTGATGGTGAGGATGCCGTTGCCGGCGCGTGCAACAGGGCAAACATCGCGGCCGCCGGCGCACCGGCCACCAGCAGTGCCGCGCCGCCGATCGGGTGGGCCAGTGTCGCCAGCCGCGCCGACAGCAGCGGGTGCACACGGCGCAGGAAGCCGAACTCCAGCAACCGCCC
>JACZKT010000166.1 GCA_014859905.1 Rubrivivax sp. | reverse complement strand
GGCGGCCGGCGCGGCGCTGCGGTGGGACTCGCCGTGCGACAGGCGGAACACCGCCACCGCCTGCACCAGCTGCTCGGCCTGCGCCTTCAGGCTCGCTGCCGCGGCCGAGCTTTCCTCGACCAGCGCCGCGTTCTGCTGCGTCACCTCGTCCATCTGACTCACTGCCTCGCCCACCTGCGACACGCCGGAGCTCTGTTCGACGCTGGCACTGCTGATCTCACCCATGATGTCGGCCACGCGGCGGATCGAGCTCACGATCTCCTGCATCGTCTCGCCGGCCTGGTCGACCAGCGCGGTGCCCTGCTCGACGCGCTCGACGCTGGCACCGATCAGGCCCTTGATCTCCTTGGCCGCCTCGGCGCTGCGCTGCGCGAGGCTGCGCACTTCGCTGGCCACGACCGCAAAACCACGCCCCTGCTCGCCGGCACGGGCGGCTTCCACCGCGGCGTTCAGCGCCAGGATGTTGGTCTGGAAGGCAATGCCGTCGATGACGCCGATGATGTCGGCGATCTTCTTGGAACTGTCGTTGATGTCCTTCATCGTGCCGACGACCTGCCCGACCACGTCGCCGCCCTTGCCCGCCACCGTGGACGCACCTTGAGCCAGCTGGTTGGCCTGGCGCGCGTTGTCGGCGTTGTGGCGCACCGTCGAGCCCAGTTGCTCCATGGTGGCCGCTGTCTGCTCGAGTGCGCTGGCCTGCTCCTCGGTGCGGCTGGACAGGTCCAGGTTGCCCTGCGCGATCTGCGCGCTGGCGGTGGCCACGCCTTCGGCGTTTTCGCGGACATCGCTGACGACGCGGACGAGGTTGTCCTTCATCGCCGCCATCGAGCGCAGCAGGCGCGCAATCTCGTCGCGCCCCTCGGCATGGATGGTCGTGGTCAGGTCGCCCGCGGCCACCGCGTCGGCCACCGCCACCGCGTGGTTCAATGCCCGCGTCATGCCGCGCACGAGGAAGAACCCGAACAGCACCGCCAGGCCGATGCCGGCCACGATGGCGGCGACGGCCACCGCGCGGATGGTCTCGTAACGCGCCAAGGCGGTCTGGTACTCGGCTTTGGCGACATCGAGCTGCAGCTTCATCAGGGCGGCGATGCCTTCGGCCACCGGCTCGTACAGCGGGCGGACCTTGTCGACCACGACCTGCCTGGCCGCGGCGGCGTCGTTGGCGCGCAGTGCCGCGAGCGCCGGCTTCAGGCCCTCCTGAACGAACTTGCCGCGGTTCTCGGCGAAGGCCTTGGCCAGCCTGCCCTCCTCCGGGGTGTGCGTGGTGGCCATGTAGGCGTCCCACACCTTGCCGATGGCGGCGATGTTGTCGTCGACCTCGGCCGCGCTCCTGGCAATGAACTCCGGCAACGGCGTCACCAGCGAGTTGGCGATCAGCAGCCGGTTGCGCAGCAGCATGCGCTGGATGTCGGCAACCTGCCCCATCGGGACCGTGCGGTCCTCGTACACGGTCTGCAGGGCATCGTTGGTCTTGGCGATACCGTACAGGCCGATGCTGCCGATGCCGAGCAACAGCAGGGACATGAGGCCGATCAGCATGACCAGCCGGGTCGAGATCTTGAGCTTGTTCATGAGTTTGTTTCCGTTATCAGTGAGTGGTGGTGGCCAGGCCCGTTTGGCCTTCCGTCACCGCGGGGCGGGTTCGGTCGCTGCAATCCGGCACTGCCGTCTTGCGTGGAACATCAGATATCGAACGATTGCCAAGTGGAATCTACGGCCTGCGTGCACCAAACTTGAGCGGAATTGAGGCACGAAGAAGGCCCATTTGCAGGGCTCCGGCCCGGCGCACTCGCGTCACGCCGTTCAGTGCAGCGGCCGGCATCGGCCATGCCCGCCGTTGCCCCGGCGGGCATGGCCCGGAAGGTGCGGCAACCATCGTCCGGGCCGGTCCTGGCCGGGGCCGGCGGCAGTCGGAGGGAGAGTCCCGCGCTGGCCCGTCGCTGGGTGGCCGACCCCGGGGCTCGTCGACCCGGGGCTCGCTACTGCAAGGTTTGCTCGACCAGCCCCATTGCGGCGCTGGTCATGAGCTTTTCGATGTCCACCAGGATCAGCATGCGCTGGTCGATCGACCCGATCGCCAGCAGGTGGTCGGACTCGATCGCCGAGTTGAACTCGGGCACCGGGCGCAGTTGCTCGGGCGTGAGCGTGATCACGTCGGACACCGCATCGACCACCATGCCCACCACACGCTGGCCGATGTTGAGCACGATGACGACGGTGAAGCTGTCGTAGGCAGCCGACTCGAGGTTGAACTTCAGGCGCATGTCCACGATGGGCACGATCACGCCGCGCAGGTTCACCACGCCCTTGATGAAGGGCGGGGCGTTGGCGATGCGGGTGGGCTCCTCGTAGCTGCGGATCTCCTGCACGCGCAGGATGTCGATGCCGTATTCCTCGGGCCCGAGCTTGAAGGCGAGGAACTCGCGCAGCGAGGTGGCGGCACTGGCGGCAGTGGTCGTCGCGCCGGCCGGGGCAGCGGTTTGCAGGCTCATGGGTTGGTCCTTGGTTGGGCGTCAAGGCCGGCCGGGGCCGGCGCTGAGGGCTGGGTTCAGAAC
>JACZKT010000165.1 GCA_014859905.1 Rubrivivax sp. | reverse complement strand
GTCCAGGAACTCCGGCATCGACAGACCCTTCTGGAACTGAACTCGGTTCATCGGCATGGCGCACCTCCTGTTCGGATGCGCCCATCTTCTACGGTCAGTAGCTCATAGCGTGAGCTTGCTGAACATCGTCGCTAATCAGGTCGGACCATACCGGGTTACCAAGGTCCCGGCGCTGCGGCGAGCTGCCCGCTGCATGCGATGAATCGGCAGCACTCACCCTCAACACCACAGCGCGGCGCATGGAAACATGCGTCGTGATGGTGCAGAAGTCAGCAGCGGCCATAGTAGTGTTTCGGTACTTCACGAGAGTGGCCGATCATGAAGGGCCAAACATGCGAAGCAGGACGGAGCAATGGGCGGCTCGCTACTCGATGACAAAACCCGACCGGGCCAGTCGAGTACGGCGCAGGCCCATGTTGCCGGTCTTGTGCGCATTCTGTGCGTAGCCCGTGAGGGTGCGCATGAAACTTCGCATGAACCGCCCACTGCGGACCCGCATGGTGGGTGGTGTGGGGGGCGACGGCTAGCAGCCGTTGCCTACCCGATTAGCCCGCACTGCGCCAACCGTGCCGAGCTTGCATTTCTCAGCGGCGCCGGACGCGACCACAGCGGAGTGATTCGACAACTCGGTGGATGGCCTACTCATTCGCTGATTCTGTCCGTGCGCCGCGCCTGCTGCAACCGTGCGCGACGGCTCGTGTACCAAGGACCACAACGGACTGACTGCTAGGCGCAGCACTGCCGCGCGAAGCGCGAGCCACAAACTGGTCAGGGCGCTTTCGATGACCGAAGACCTTCCCGAAGGCAACCTTCTGGACTCCTTCTTGGTCTCCGTGGTCTCCGCTGAGTGCACGCCTTCTTGCGAGCGGCGCGGTGTTTGCACAGCCGAGGCGTGAACGCGCGCAGTCAAAGTGGCAGGCAGCCGAATCAGCGACAGCACGCCAGCGCCGCAGAGCTGCGAAGAATGGCAACCAGGCTGCGAGCGCTTGAATTGCATTTTGTGCGGGCTAACGTTTGAGCTAAGCGGGCGACAACGGCAGGACGCCAGGCCTGGGCCGGTGAAAATGTACCGCGTACCACCGGCCCGGGCCTGGTGGCCTGCCGTTGGCGCTCCGCTTGAGCGAAGGGTTAGGCCGCACTTGGCAGCGGGAGCGACAACCTTCTTCGTGTTTGGGTGCCACGATGCTCACCACGCTTGCGCCGCAGGCGTGCCCTGGTGATACCGCAACTGCCAAGTAGTGCCCGGCTTGACCCAGATGGACGACCGAAGCGTATGGCCGACCAGACGATTGCCCGGCTCAACGTGTGCTGAGCGGTAGGTGAGAAGTGCGACTCCTGGACCTAACTCAACCACCGCAAACTCGCCCGAGACCACGGTGGGCTGCGACGGATGCGAGGAAAGATAGCTGACGACGGTTTCGCGATCGTACTGCCGGCCCGAACGACCAACTTCATAAAACCCGGGGTGTAGCAGTTGCGCCAGCCGCTCGCGATTGCAGCGAACGCCGGGGTGATGAAGCTCGACTTCGAGGGCCTGGAGTTCTTGAAGCAGCGAGGACACGGGAGTTCGTTCTGTGCGGCCTAACGTTTGAGCTAAGCGGCACGCACCGGCAGGCGGCGCATGGCCCAGAATGAAATGAGGGCCATGCGACGAATGCCGGTGCGTGTCCGCTTGAGCGAAGGGTTAGCCCGCACTGCGCAGACCGTGCCAAGCCTGCATTTCTCAGCGACGCCGGACACGACGACAGCAGAGTGACGCGACAACTCAGTGGGTGGCGAACTCATCGGCTGATTCTGTCCGTGTGCCGCCGGGGCTGCAACTGCGCGGCTGCTTGCCAAGCAAGAACCTCCACGAACTGACTGCCAGGCGCAGCACTGCCGCGCGAAGCGCGAACCACAGACTGACTATGGGGCTGTCGATAGCTGACGATTGCCCCGCAGGCAACCTGTGGGAACTCTTGTGTCATGTGCGGTGCGTCCATTGACACGACGCCTCCCTCGGAGCCGGCGCGTCCAGTGCACAGGCGAGGCACACGGAGCGCGCCGAGTAGCGCTGCAGCTGAGCCGAGGGCGCCAGACCGAGCGCGCCGCAGTGCAGCAGAAAACGACATAGACGCTACGAACGCCTGGACTTGCATTTGTGCGGGCTAACGTTTGAGCTAAGCGGCGCACCGCGGCAGGACGCGCTTGGGCCAGAATGAAATGAGGCCCAAGCGCGGCATGCCGTGGTGCGTCCGCTTGAGCGAAGGGTTAGGCCGCATTCGTTACCTGCGTGCGAGCGTACATTGCTGACACCCTTTGACCAACCGTGCCTCGAAGTGCAAGCCATACCGTTGAACCACGAATGCGCACCACAGTGCGCCGGCTAAGCGCCGACGCTCGCTCCTCAACGGACTCAACCTGCGCCCATGGGATAAAGAACTCTGGGCACAGGAGTCGAAAGGGCAGATAAATTGAGATTGCCAAGCCAGTGGGTGTGACCGTAACGATGAGAATGCCTCCGTAGTTCACTGGGAACCAGGGCACTCGACCCATTTTCGCTGAAGCAAAGTGGAAACGCTCGCCTTCGACTTGAGCTACCGATGGGAACCGATTCGACAGCGTGCGCCAGCCTGAAGCTAGTGTTACCAGGATTCCAACGCCAAGCAGGAACGCGAAGAACAGTGGCAAGAACCACTCTGACTGAAACAGGGTTGCGGGAACAGCGGAAGGCATGGCTATGCGGCCTAACGTTTGAGCTAAGCGGCACACCGCGGCAGGACACGCTTGGGCCAGAATGAAATGAGGCCCAAGCGTGGCATGCCGTGGTGTGTCCGCTTGAGCGAAGGGTTAGGCCTCACTCGGCGCCACCACTTCGACTTTGATTCGGTCTGGGTCTTCGCAGTACATGGCGTAGTACTCCGGTCCACTGGCGTACGGATACTGTGACTCGTACAGCACGGTGTAGCCGGCCGCCTTTACCCAGGCCGCCATCTCATCGACGTGCGCCCGGGACGTGCCCGTGAAGGCGAGATGGTTCAAGCCCACACGCTTGCGGTGGTATCCCACAGCCAAGTGCTCGGTCGGTGCCTGGAGAAAGCAAAGGTACGCGTGGCCTTCCTTCAGGTAGTTCATGCCCTCGGACCAGCGGTCTGCTTCGTACCCAAGCTTCTCCATAAATGGGGTCCAGAAGGCGATGGTTCGCTCAAGGTCGCTCACGTAGATTTCGACGTGGTGAAGCACGAAGGGACTCCAGGGAAGTCGTGACCGAGGACTGCGGGGCTCGTTGCTGACGTTGGGAGCCGCGACAGGCGTGTTTGGAGGCCTAACGTTCGAGCTAAGCGGGCGACGACGGCATGGCGCGCTGGACAGCAAGCGCAAAATGGGCCGCAGGCCCAGCGCTTGATGGCCAGCGTGACATGCCGTTGGCGCTCCGCTTGAGCGAGGGGTTAGGCGTCAACGCGGCAGCTACGAATGAGGCCTTGTTCATGAAGCCCCGAACAGTTCGTGAGCGCGATTCTCCAGAAGGTACTTCTCGAACTCGTACACATGTGCCAGTCGATCAACTTTGGTGGGCTTGGCAGTCGGATCCGTATACATGTAGAGGTGAAACTTCCCGCCGGACTTCTGTTGTGCCAACATCGAAACCTCTTCTCGCAGTAGGACCCAAATCCGCTGCGTCGAGAGATCAACAAGCGCAATGTACTGGGCTGGACAATCTTCCGGAATCCACCAGTCGACCGCACTTTTGCCCTTACCGCCGCCCGGCTTTGGCTTCAGGTTTGCCTTGACCTGGATTGTCTTCGCCTCTGTCGCCGCTGGGGCATATGTGACGAGATCAATGCCCGCGTCGGTACTCATCGGGGCCGACTCGACACCAAGTAGCAGTAGCCGCAGTTGGACAAGGAGTTCTCCGCAGCGGCCGACTTGAGCGGCGGTGAGTGCCATGATGTCTCCTTTGACGCCTAACGTGGCGTTAAGCGGCGGCCGTAGGCCGTCCGCTTGAACGCAGGGTTAGCCCGCACTGCACGGAGCGTGATGGACATGCAGTCATCAGCGGCAGCGGCGATGGCGACCAGGCCTTGTGAGGGCAAGTCATTGGACGCGATGAGCATCCATGCATTCTGTGACCGCGCAAGCCTGGCTGCAACCTGGATCGGCTGGTGCCGCACCACGAAATACAACTGACTGACTGCCAGGCGCAGCACTGCCGCGCGAAGCGCGAACCACAGTCTGACTATGGAGCTGCCGATCATCGAAGACTTTTCCGCAGGCAACCGAATCAACTTCTTCTGTGTTCTCTCGCCGCCATTGGCAGACGGCCCTCTTCGGGCTTCCAGCGCTGCGCGAACCCGAAGCGCGCACGGCACTTGTACGCAGCCGCCGGCCAAACCGCGGGCGCCGCGCTCGGGCGTGGCGCTACACGGTAAGCGTTCCGCGAACGACAGCCTTGCGTGGCCGAATACAGTGTGCTGAGGTCCGCGCTACGCGACCACGGGGACAGGCGGCGAATCCGCTATGGC
>JACZKT010000164.1 GCA_014859905.1 Rubrivivax sp. | reverse complement strand
CCGCTCAGCGCTTCCTTGGTGGCGCGCGCGGCGACCAGCGCGGCGCGTTTGTCCTGCGGCGTGTCCGCCGCAGCGCCGAGCGCGGCCAGCGCCCAGTCGGCCAGTGCGTGGTCGATGTCGTCGCCGCCCAGCGTGGCGTCGCCGCCGGTGGCCACGACCTCGAACACGCCCTTGGTCAGCCGCAGCAGCGAGATGTCGAAGGTGCCGCCGCCGAGGTCGTAGACCGCGTACAGGCCCTCGCTGGCGTTGTCCAGGCCGTAGGCCACGGCCGCTGCGGTGGGTTCGCTGATCAGGCGCAGCACGTTCAGTCCGGCCAGTTGCGCGGCGTCTTTGGTCGCCTGGCGCTGCGCGTCGTCGAAGTAGGCCGGCACCGTGATGACGGCACCGAAGAGATCGGCATCGAAGCTGTCCTCGGCACGCTGGCGCAGCCGGGCCAGGATCTCGGCCGACACCTCCACCGGCGTCTTGACGCCTGCGCGCGTGGCCAGCGCCACCATGCCCGGCTGGTCGACGAAGCGGTAGGGCAGCTTGTCGCGGCCGTCGATGTCGGCCAGCCGGCGTCCCATGAAGCGCTTGACCGAGACGATGGTGTTCTCGGCGTCGCCGGCCATCGCGTCGAGCGCGTCGCAACCGATCAGGCGCCGGCCACCTTCGAGGTAGCGCACGGCGCTGGGCAGCAGCACCCGGCCCTGCTCGTCGGGCAGGCACTCCGCGACGCCGTGGCGCACGGCGGCGACCAGCGAATGCGTGGTGCCGAGGTCGATGCCGACCGCCACACGCCGCTGGTGCGGGTCGGGCGCCTGCCCGGGTTCGGAGATCTGCAGCAGGGCCATGGCGGGGTCTCTATCGCGGAAGGGCCGGGTCGAGCGTGTCCAGGCGGCGCTCGATGTCCTGGCGAAAACGGTTCACGAACATGAGGGCGCGCACCTCGGCGGCGGCCGCCTGCGCGTCGCCCGCCACGTCGAGCAGGCGGGCCACCTCGGCCAGCATCCCGAGCTCGGTGGCGGCCACTTCGGCTTCCAGGCGCTCGACGGCGGCGGCACCGGCGGCTTCTTCGAGCGCCTCGCGCCACTGCATCTGCTGCATCAGGAAGGCCGTCGGCATGGCGGTGTTGTTCTCGGCCTCGATGGCCGCACCGCGGCGTGCGCACAGGTAGGCCGCGCGCTTGAGCGGGTCCTTCAGACGCTGATAGGCCTCGTTCACGCGCACGGCCCACTGCATGGCGATGCGCTGCGCCGCGGCGCCGTCGCCGGCAAAGCGATCGGGGTGCACCTCGGCCTGCAACTGGCGCCAACGGGCGTCGAGGTCGGCGCGGTCCAGTGCATGCCGCTCGGGCAGGCCGAAGAGGGTGAAATCGTCGTCGTCGAGCTTCATAGCCGCTTGTCGTAGAGAGCCGGCAGGCCGTTGTCGGGATAAGCGCCGAAGGCCGCGCGGCGGCTGTGGCCGCAGCGTTCGTACAGGCGCAGCGCGTCGGCCCGGTCGTGGCGGGTCTCCAGCAGCGCCAGCATCATGCCGGGGCTTTGGCGGCGGATGGTGATCTCGACAGACATGAGGCGATCAATAAAAAGGCGCGGCATGCAAGCCGCGCCTGGCGTCGCGGCTTGACGTTCAGACGCGGAAGGACTCTCCACAGCCACAGCGATCCTTCTCACGCGGATTGTGGAACTTGAAGCCCTCGTTGAGGCCCTCGCGAACGAAGTCGAGCTCGGTGCCGTCGATGTAGGGCAGGCTCTTGGGGTCGACCAGCACCTTGACACCATGGTCCTCGAAGACCACGTCCTCGGGTGCGATCTCGTCGGCATACTCGAGCTTGTAGGCCAGTCCCGAGCAGCCCGTGGTCTTGACACCCAGCCGCACGCCCACGCCCTTGCCGCGCCGCGCGATGTAGCGCGACACATGCCGCGCCGCCGCCTCGCTCATAGTGACCGCCATGACCTGCCTCAGTGCGTTTGTGCCACGGCCCCGTGCTTGGCCTTGTAGTCCTGCACCGCGGCCTTGATCGCATCTTCGGCCAGGATCGAGCAATGGATCTTGACCGGCGGCAAGGCCAGCTCTTCGGCGATCTGCGTGTTCTTGATCGTCATCGCCTCGTCGAGCGACTTGCCCTTGACCCACTCGGTGACGAGCGAACTCGACGCGATGGCCGAGCCGCAACCGTAGGTCTTGAAGCGTGCATCCTCGATCAGCCCGGTGCTGGGGTTGACCTTGATCTGCAGCTTCATCACGTCACCGCAGGCCGGCGCGCCGACCATGCCGGTGCCCACGCTGTCGTCGCCCTTGTCGAAGGAGCCGACGTTGCGCGGGTTTTCGTAGTGCTCGACGACTTTTTCGCTGTATGCCATGTTGATACTCCGTCAGATTAGTGGGCGGACCACTGGATCGTGCTGATGTCGATGCCGTCCTTGTACATCTCCCACAGCGGCGACAACTCGCGCAGCTTGGCCACGCGGTCCTGCAGCGTGTTCACCGCGTAGTCGATCTCGGCTTCGGTGGTGTAGCGGCCGATCGTCATGCGCAGGCTGGAATGCGCCAGTTCGTCGCTGCGGCCCAGCGCACGCAGCACGTAGCTGGGCTCCAGGCTGGCGCTGGTGCAGGCCGACCCGGAAGACACGGCAATGCCCTTCACGCCCATGATCAGCGACTCGCCCTCGACGTAGCTGAAGCTGGCGTTGACGTTGTGCGGCACGCGACGCTCGAGGTCGCCGTTGATGAACACCTGGTCGATCTTGCCGATGCCGTCGAGCAGCCGCTTCTGCAGCATGCGGATACGCTCGATCTCGGTGCCCATCTCGGCCTTGGCGATGGTGTAGGCCTCGCCCATGCCGACGCACTGGTGCGTGGGCAAGGTGCCGCTGCGCATGCCACGCTCATGGCCGCCGCCGTGCATCTGCGCTTCGATGCGCACTCGCGGCTTGCGCCGCACGTACAGCGCGCCGATGCCCTTGGGGCCGTAGGTCTTGTGCGAGGCCAGGCTCATCAGGTCGACCGGCAGCGCGTCGATGTCGATGGCGACCTTGCCGGTGGCCTGCGCGGCGTCGACGTGCAGGAGGATGCCGCGCTCGCGGCACAGCGCGCCGATGGCCGGGATGTCCTGGATGACGCCGATCTCGTTGTTGACCAGCAGCACCGAGACCAGTATCGTGTCCTTGCGCAGCGCGTCCTTGAACTTGTCGAGGTCGAGCAGGCCGTTTTCCTGCACGTCGAGGTAGCTCACCTCGAAGCCCTGGCGCTCCAGTTCGCGCATCGTGTCGAGCACCGCCTTGTGCTCGGTCTTCAGGGTGATGAGGTGCTTGCCGCGCGAGCTGTAGAAATGCGCGGCGCCTTTGAGCGCGAGGTTGATCGATTCGGTGGCACCGCTGGTCCAGACGATCTCGCGCGGGTCGGCATTGACCAGCGCGGCGACCTGGCCGCGCGCCTTCTCCACTGCGGCCTCGGCCTCCCAGCCCCAGGCGTGGCTGCGTGAAGCCGGGTTGCCGAAGTGTTCGCGCAACCAGGGAATCATGGCGTCGACGACGCGCGGGTCGCACGGCGTGGTGGCGCCGTAGTCCAGGTAGATGGGGAAGTGCGGGGTCATGGTCTTGATGGCTTCGTCTCGACTACTTCGTGAACGCGGTTCCGGCCGGGGTGTCCGTCAGCGCGCTCACTTCGTGAACGCGGTCCCGAGGGCGAACACCGAATTCGGTGCCGTCACCTTGATCGGCTTGACCACCGGCGCGCTGGAGATCGCGCGCTTGACCGGGGCCTCGTCGATGGAAATGCCCTTGGCGAGCTGTTCGTCGACCAGCTTCTTGAGCGAGATCGAGTCGAGGTATTCGATCATCTTGGTGTTCAGGCTCGCCCACAGGTCGTGCGTCATGCACTTGCCGGTGTCCTGGCCCATGCAGTCTTCCTTGCCGCCGCAGCCGGTGGCGTCGATGGGCTCGTCGACGGCGACGATGATGTCCGCCACGGTGATCTCGCCCGCACCGCGGCCCAGCGAGTAACCGCCGCCCGGGCCGCGTGTGCTCTCCACCAGTTCGTGCCGGCGCAGCTTGCCGAACAACTGCTCGAGGTAGGACAGCGAAATCTGCTGCCGTTGGCTGATGGCGGCCAGCGCCACCGGGCCCGAGTTGGAGCGCAGTGCGAGGTCGATCATCGCCGTGACGGCGAAGCGGCCTTTCGTGGTGAGTCTCATGAACTTCTCCATGCGCCTGCGGCGCCCGGGGGAACGTCGGAAGCCGCGCCGCTTACAGGGGCCGAAACGGTGACCGAAAGATTCGATCTCCCTGTTCCCTGCAAGCCAGATTCGTTTCCGACTAATTCGCTCAAGTATAGCCGAAGTTGACCGAAGCGTTCAAGCGTGGCCGCCCTCCCGCGGCTGGCCCGGCAGCGACGCCGCGAGGCCAGCGACCAGGCCGTCGCAGGCATCTTCCACCAGGTCGAGCACCCTCTCGAAGCCTGCCGCCGCGCCGTAGTAGGGGTCGGGCACCTCGATCACGTCGGCGTGGCGCCGTGCGTGCGCCATCAGCAGGCCCAGTCGCGGCGCGGCGCCTTCAGGCAGGCGGCTTTGCAGCCAGGCAAGGTTGGCCTGGTCCATCGCCAGCAGCCAGTCGAAACGCGTGAAATCCTCGGTCTGCAGCGGCCGCGCGCGCAGATCGGCGAGTTCGTAGCCGCGCTGTGCCGCGCTGCGGATCGCCCGCGGATCCGGCGGCTCGCCGGCGTGGTAACCGTGGGTGCCCGCCGAATCCACCACCACCCGCGTGTGCAGACCGGCCTGGCGCAATTTGGCACGCAGCACGCCTTCGGCCACCGGTGAACGGCAGATGTTGCCCATGCAGACCATCAGCACGCGCGTCGCGTCGGGCCAGGCCGACTCTTCGGCCGGCGCCATGCGCAGCAGTTCGCGCAGCTTGCGCATCAGGCCGCACCCCGCGCTGGCGGCAAGGGCAGCACATTGAAGTCGTGCCCGGGCGCGCCGAAGGCCTGCTCGCGCAACAGCGCCAGCTGGTCGCGCACACGCGCCGCCTTCTCGAATTCGAGGTTGCGCGCGTGTTCGAGCATCTGCCTTTCCAGTGTCTTGATGCGTTTGCCGAGGTCCTTCTCCGACATCGCCTCGACCTCGGCCGCGGCCTTGGCGGCCTGCAGTTCTTCCTTGGCGGTCTTGTCCGAGACCACGCCGTCGATCATGTCGCGGATGCGCTTGTGCACCGAGCGCGGCGTGATGCCCAGCGCCAGGTTGTGCGCGACCTGCTTGGCGCGGCGGCGTTCGGTCTCGCCGATGGCCGCCGCCATCGAGTCGGTCATCTTGTCGGCGTACAGGATGGCGCGGCCATTGACGTGGCGTGCCGCGCGGCCGATGGTCTGGATCAGCGATCGTTCGGAGCGCAGGAAGCCTTCCTTGTCGGCGTCGAGGATGGCCACCAGGCTGACCTCGGGCAGGTCCAGGCCCTCGCGCAGCAGGTTGATGCCCACCAGCACGTCGAAGGTGCCCAGCCGCAGGTCGCGCAGGATCTCCACGCGTTCCACGGTGTCGATGTCGCTGTGCAGGTAGCGCACCTTGACGCCGTTGTCGCCGAGGTATTCGGTGAGCTGCTCGGCCATGCGCTTGGTCAGCGTCGTGATCAGCACGCGTTCGTTCTTGTCGACGCGGTCGCGGATCTCCTGCAGCACGTCGTCGACCTGGCGCGCCGCCGGTCGCACTTCCACTTCGGGGTCGACCAGCCCGGTCGGCCGCACGAGCTGCTCGACGACCTGCCCGGCGTGCGCCTTTTCCCATGCCGCCGGCGTGGCCGAGACGAACACCGCCTGCCGCATCTTGCGTTCGAACTCCTCGAACTTGAGCGGCCGGTTGTCCAGCGCGCTGGGCAGCCGGAAGCCGTACTCCACCAGCGTCGTCTTGCGCGCGCGGTCGCCGTTGTACATGCCGCCGAACTGACCGATGAGGACATGGCTTTCGTCCAGGAACATCAGCGCGTCGGCCGGCAGGTAGTCCACCAGCGTCGGCGGCGGCTCGCCGGGTGCGGCTCCCGAGAGGTGTCGGGTGTAGTTCTCGATGCCCTTGCAGTGGCCCACCTCCTGCAGCATCTCGAGGTCGAAGCGGGTGCGCTGCTCCAGCCGCTGCGCCTCGACCAGCTTGCCGGCCTTGACGAACTCGTCCAGGCGCTGTCGCAGCTCGTCCTTGATGGTGGCGATGGCGTCGACCACGCGTTCGCGCGGCGTCACGTAGTGGCTGCTGGGGTAGACGGTGAAACGCGGGATCTTCTGCCGCACGCGGCCGGTGAGCGGGTCCAGCAGCTGCAGGCTTTCGACTTCGTCGTCGAAGAGTTCGATGCGCAGCGCCAGCTCGCTGTGCTCGGCGGGGAAGACGTCGATGGTGTCGCCGCGCACGCGGAAGGAGCCGCGGCCGAACTCGATCTCGTTGCGCTTGTATTGCATGCGGATCAGCTGCTGGATCACGTCACGCTGGCTCATCCTGTCGCCCGCGCGCAAGGTCATCACCATCTTGTGATAGTCGGCCGGGTTGCCGATGCCATAGATGGCGCTGACGCTGGCCACGATGATGACGTCGCGGCGCTCGAGCAGGCTCTTGGTGGCGCTCAGGCGCATCTGCTCGATGTGCTCGTTGATGGCGCTGTCCTTCTCGATGAACAGGTCGCGCTGCGGCACGTAGGCTTCTGGCTGGTAGTAGTCGTAATAGCTGACGAAGTACTCGACCGCATTGCGCGGGAAGAACTCGCGGAACTCGCTGTACAGCTGCGCCGCCAGCGTCTTGTTGGGGGCGAAGACGATGGCCGGGCGGCCGAGCCGGGCGATCACCTGGGCCATCGTGAAGGTCTTGCCCGAGCCGGTGACGCCGAGCAGCGTCTGGAAGGCCAGGCCGTCGTTGATGCCTTCGACGAGCTGCGTGATCGCGGCCGGCTGGTCGCCGGCCGGTGCAAAGGGCTGGAAGAGCTGGAAGGGCGAGCCGGGAAAGGTCACGAACTCGCCCACCGCCGGCGCGCTGGCGTCGAACGGGGGCGCCTGGGCCATGGTGGGGGCGGCAAGGTCGGCCATGCGGGAAATCCCTGAGTAAGGTGACGGCTGGGAATTAGAATCAGCGCGCTGCGCCCCTGGGCGCGGCGAGCAACCCTGCAGCGTAGCGCATGCCGCCTGCCGACGCACAGGACACCGCCCCCGCTGCCGATCCCGCCCGTTCAGGAACAACCTTCATGACCGCAACCCTCTTCTCCACCGTCGACATGGCCCCCCGCGACCCGATCCTGGGTCTCACCGAGCAATTCAATGCCGACCCCAACCCGGCCAAAGTCAACCTCGGCGTCGGTGTGTACTTCGACGACCAGGGCAAGCTGCCGGTGCTGGCCTGTGTGGCAGCCGCCGAGAAGCAGCTGCTCGAGTCGCCCAGGGCCAAGGGCTACCTGCCCATCGACGGCATCGCCGCCTACGACAAGACGGTGCAGGGCCTGGTGTTCGGTGCCGACAGCGACGCCGTGAAGAGCGGCCGCGTGGCCACGGTGCAGGCGCTGGGCGGCACCGGTGGCCTGAAGGTGGGCGCCGATTTCCTGAAGAGGCTCGAACCCGGCGCGCGCGTGCTGATCAGCGACCCGAGTTGGGAAAACCATCGCGCGCTCTTCACCAACGCCGGTTTCGAGGTCGACAGCTACCCCTACTACGACGCTGCCACGCGTGGCGTGCGCTTTCCCGCCATGCTCGCCGCGCTGCAGGCCGCCGCGCCCGGCACTGTCGTCGTACTGCATGCCTGCTGCCACAACCCCACCGGCTGCGACCTGCTGCCGGCGCAGTGGGAGCAGGTGGCCGCGGCGTGTGCCGCACGTGGGCTGGTGCCTTTCCTGGATCTGGCCTACCAGGGTTTCGGCGACGGCATTGCCGAGGATGGCGCTGCCGTGCGGACCTTCCTGGCGCAGGGCATGCCGTTCTTCGTCTCGAGCTCCTACTCCAAGAGCTTCTCGCTCTACGGCGAACGCGTCGGCGCGCTCAGCGTCGTCTGCGCCAGCGCCGAGGAAATGGCGCGCGTGCTGTCGCAGCTGAAGATCGTCATCCGCACCAACTATTCCAACCCGCCGACCTTCGGCGCCCAGATCGTGGCCACGGTGCTGACCACGCCGGCGCTGCGGGCGATGTGGGAGGAAGAACTTGCCGGCATGCGCCAGCGCATCCGCGCCACGCGCGAGCAACTCGTGGCCAGGCTGCGCGCCGCCGGCGTGGCGGGGGAGCTGGACTACATCAAGCGCCAGAAGGGCATGTTCAGCTACTCGGGCCTGAGCAAGGAACAGATGCAGCGCCTGCGCAGCGAATTCGGCGTCTACGGCCTCGATTCAGGGCGCATCTGCGTGGCTGCCATCAACAGCCGCAACATCGACGCCGTGGTGGCCGCGCTCGCGCGCGTGATGCGCGACGGCTCGCCACTGTCGCCGAAGTGACAAGCGCAGGGATTTCGACTGTCTGACCGGGTGTTTTCGCGCTATCGAAGTGGTGCGCCCCGCGGCACCATCTAAGGCATTGCACCAATTTTGCTGCGCTGCAGCAAAATCTGCAGTACAGTCAACTTGGCCGTCAGTCCGTTCGCACAGCGTGCACGCGGATGCCATGGTCATAACGATCGGAGACACCCCATGCTGTATCAGCTGTATGAAACCCAGCGCGCCTTGATGGCGCCTTTCTCGGAGTTCGCCAGCGCCACGGCCAAGCTCTACAGCCACCCCTTGTCGCCGTTTGCACAGGTCCCCATGGCCGACCGGTGGTCGGCCGGCTTCGACCTCATGCATCGATTGGCCAAGGAATACGAGAAGCCCGAATTCAAGATCACTGCGGCCACCGTCGGCGGTGTCGAGATCGCGGTGCAGGAACAGGTGGCGATCGTCAAGCCCTTCTGCCGCCTGCTGCGCTTCAAGCGCTTCACCGACAACCCGGTGGCGCTGACGCAGATGAAGAGCCAGCCCACCGTGCTGGTGGTGGCGCCGCTGTCGGGTCACCACTCGACGCTGCTGCGCGACACCGTCAAAGCCCTGCTGCGCGACCACAAGGTGTTCATCACCGACTGGACCGACGCGCGCATGGTGCCGGCGAAGGCCGGGCCCTTCCACCTGGACGACTACGTCGAATACGTGCAGGAATTCATCCGCCACATCGGCCCCGAGGCACACGTGATCTCGGTGTGCCAGCCGACGGTGCCGGTGCTGGCCGCGGTATCGCTGATGGCCAGCCGCGGCGAAGCCACGCCGCGCACGATGGTCATGATGGGCGGCCCCATCGATGCCCGCAAGAGCCCCACGGCCGTCAACAACCTGGCCGTCAACAAGAGCCACGCCTGGTTCGAGGCCAACGTCATACAGCGCGTGCCGGCCAACTTCCCGGGCGCGGGCCGGCGCGTCTACCCCGGCTTCCTGCAGCACACCGGCTTCGTGGCCATGAACCCGGACCGCCACGTCTCCAGCCACTACGATTACTTCCAGGACCTGATCCGCGGCGACGGCGACAGCGCCGAAGCGCACCGGCAGTTCTACGACGAGTACAACGCCGTGCTCGACATGCCGGCCGAGTACTACCTGGACACCATCAAGACCGTGTTCCAGGACTTCGCGCTGGTCAACGGCACCTGGGTCGTGCGGGGCGAGCCGGTGCGGCCGCAGGACATCATCACGACCGCGCTGCTGACCATCGAAGGTGAGCTCGACGACATCTCGGGTGCCGGCCAGACGCACGCCGCGCACGAGCTGTGCGAAGGCATCCCCAGGGGCCGCGCGTTCCACTACGACGCCCTGGGCGCCGGCCACTACGGCATCTTCTCGGGCCGCCGCTGGCGCGAGAAGGTGTACCCCGAAGTGCGCGGTTTCATATCGCGCTTCGGCAACGAGACGGTGGCCCAGAACGCCGCTGCGCCGATGAAGAGGGCACGCGCCCGATAATCGGGCGGTGACGCCGACCGACCAGCCCGCAGCAAGCCTCGCCGACCGGGTGGACGCGGCATTGCCGCAAACGCAATGCACGCGCTGCGGCTACCCCGACTGCCGCGCTTACGCGACGGCGATGGCCGAAGGCAGCGCCGACATCAACCGCTGCCCGCCCGGCGGCGCCGAGGGTATCGTGCGCCTCGCGGCCCTCACCGGCCGCCCGGTGCTGCCGCTGGACCCGGCACGCGGCAGCGAGGGGCCGCGCGCGCTGGCGGTCATCGACGAAGCCTGGTGCATCGGCTGCACGCTGTGCATCAAGGCCTGCCCGGTGGACTGCATCGTCGGCGCGTCCAAGTTCATGCACACGGTGATCGACCCGCTGTGCACCGGCTGCGAATTGTGCGTGCCGGTGTGCCCCGTGGACTGCATCGCGATGGTGCCGGTGACCGGCACGCGCAGCGGCTGGCAGGCCTGGAGTGCGGCGCAGGCCGACGAGGCGCGCGCGCGCTATGCCTTGCATCAATGGCGCATCGAACGCGAGCAGCGCGAGAACGACGAGCAACTTGCCGCCAGGGCCGAGGCCAAGCTCGCCGACCTGGCCAGCCACGGCGCGATTGCCGACCCCACTGTACTGGCCGCCAAGCGCGCCGTCATCGAAGCCGCGCGGCAACGCGCCGGCGCCCGACAAGACCCACCTCCGCCGCCCCACGACAGCAGCGCCGATGACACCTGAAGCCGTCGAAGCCTTCTTCGCCACCCTCGCCGCGGCCAACCCGCGGCCGCAGTCCGAACTCGAATACACCAGCGTGTTCGAGTTGCTGGCCGCCGTGCTGCTGTCGGCGCAGGCCACCGACACAAGCGTCAACAAGGCCACGAAGACCCTGTTTGCGCTGGCGCCGACGCCACAGAAGATGCTCGACCTGGGCGTCGAGCGTGTCACCGAACTCATACGCACCATCGGCTTGTTCCGCACCAAGGCGAAGAATCTGGTCGAGACCTGCCGCATGCTGGTGCAGCGGCACGGCGGCGAGGTGCCGCGCACGCGCGAGGCACTGCAGGCCCTGCCCGGCGTCGGCCGCAAGACCGCCAACGTGGTGCTCAACGTCGCCTTCGGCGAGCCGACGATGGCCGTCGACACGCACATCTTCCGCGTCGCCAACCGCACCGGTCTGGCACCGGGGCGCAACCCGCTGGAAGTGGAAACGAAGCTGCTGCAGCGCGTGCCCGAGCGCTGGCGGGTCGACGCCCACCACTGGTTGATCCTGCACGGCCGCTACGTGTGTCTGGCACGCGCGCCGCGCTGCGCTGCCTGCGCCGTGCGCCGCTGGTGCGACCTGGGCGCTTCTACAATGCCCACGGGCTAAGGAGCTGGGGAGACGCATGGAGATGGCCAAGCTCGAAGACCTCGCTGAACGGGTGGACAGGCTGGTGCTGCGGCACCAGGAACTCAAGCGCACCAGCGCGCTCATCGAGCAGCAACTGCAGACCGTCACCGCCGAGCGCGACAGCCTGCGTTCACGCCTGGGTGCGGCGCGCGCGCGCATCGATGCCTTGCTCGAGCGACTGCCGGCCGACGGCGCCCCCGCCATGGACGCCCCCCAGAAAGCGAGCCCCCTTTGAAGCAGCTCGAGGTCACGATCCTCGGCCAGGTCTACGTGCTGGCCTGCCCCGAGGGCGGCGAGACGCTGCTGGCGGCGGCAGTGACCAGCGTCGACCACGAGATGTCCGCGATCCGCGGTGCCGGCAAGGTCAAGGCGCGCGAACGCATCGCCGTGCTGGCGGCGCTGAACCTCGCCTACCAGTTGGCCGAGCGCGCTGCGGCACCCGCTGCGGCCACGGCCGGCGCAGCCGCCAGGACCGCGGCAGCACCGAGTGAGGCCGACCTCGACGCCTTGATCCAACGTATCGACGCGGCCATCGCCGAAGACGGCCAGCTGCTGTGAACTCCGGCGCAAATCGGGGTCACCCGCAAGGCAGGAACAGGCGTCTAGAATGGTTTCGTCCGTTGTGAACGCGTGAGTTTTTAATTTCCTTGAACCGATGGTCTATGACCAAGGGCTTGGAACATCGCCGGGTTGGTGTGAGCGTCTCGCGTCAGATGAACCCGAAGCCCGGCTGACCTCGCCCACCTGAACTTCCCCTTGGGTTCAGGAATGTGGCTCACGGTTCACGGCGGACACCTTACACCCCATGCCCCGATACTGGCTCATGAAGAGCGAGCCCGCCGAGGCTTCCATCGACGACCTCGCCGGCGCGCCGGGGCAGACCCTGCCCTGGACCGGCGTGCGCAACTACCAGGCGCGCAACTTCATGCGCGACCAGATGCAACCCGGCGACGACGTGCTCTTCTACCACTCGTCCTGCGCCGAGCCCGGCATCGCGGGGCTGGCGCGCATCGCTGGCCGCCCACAGCCCGACAGCACGCAGTTCGACCCCGGCAGCCCCTACTTCGACGCCAGGTCCACACCCGCGCAACCGCGCTGGCTGCAGATCGACGTGACGCTGGTGCGCAAGACACGCCTGTTGCCCTTGAGCGAGATGCGCAGCTGTGGGGAACTGGCGACGATGCAGGTGCTGCGGCGCGGCAACCGCCTGTCCATCACACCGGTGACCAACGCCGAGTGGCAGGCCGTGCTCGCGCGCCTGGGCGGTTGAATCAGGCATGGACATCGGCTGGGTGCTGATCGCCGAACTGCTGGCACTGGGCGCCACGGTGGGTTTCCTGGCCGGCCTGCTGGGCATCGGCGGCGGCATGATGATGGTGCCGGTGATGACGCTGCTGCTGTCACAGCGCGGTGTGGAGTCCGGCCATGCGGTGAAGATGGCCATCGCCACCTCGATGGCCACGATCCTGTTCACGTCGCTGTCCAGCGTGCGGGCCCATCACCGGCTGGGCGCCGTGCGCTGGCAACTTGCCGCCACGCTGTCGCCCGGCATCGTGATCGGTGGCCTGGCCGCCGGCGCAGGTGCCTTCGCGGTGCTCAAGGGCCAGGGCCTGGCCTTGTTCTTCGCCATCTTCATCGGCTGGTCGGCGCTGCGCATGCTGCGCGACCGCAAGCCGCGGCCCGGACGGCAACTGCCCGGACGAACCGGCCAGACCGCCGTGGGCGCCGCCATCGGCTTCGTGTCGGGCCTGCTGGGTGCCGGCGGCGCCTTCCTGTCGGTGCCCTTCATGACCTGGTGCAACGTGCCGGTGCGCCAGGCGGTGGGCACCAGCGCAGCATTGGGCTTCCCGATCGCCGCGGCCAGCACGCTGGGCTACGCCATCAGCGGCTGGCGCCTGCCGAGCGCCCTGCCCGGCGCCGTGGGCTACTTCTACCTGCCGGCGCTGTTCGTGGTGTCGCTGGCCAGCATCAGCCTGGCACCGCTGGGCGCGCGCACGGCGCAGCGCATCGACGTGCGCTGGCTCAAGCGGCTGTTCGCGGTGATGCTGCTCGGCCTGGCCGCCACCATGCTGCACAAGGCCTGGGCCGGGTGAGGCCTGTCGGATCGCGGCTCAGGCGGATTCGAAGCGGATCGCCGCCAGCGTGACGTGGTTGCCGCCGCGACGCTGTGCCTCGGCCAGCGCCGCTTCACAGGCCTGCACCAGGCCTTCCTGCGTGTGCGCGGTGTGCGGGAAGCTGGCCACCCCCATGGCCACGGTGAAGCCGAGTTCCTGACCCTCGTGCACGACGATCTGCGTCGCGCACTTGCGGCGCACGCCCTCCATGCGCGCATGCGCCGTGGCCAGGCCGACCCCCGACAGCAGCACCGCGAAGCGGCGCTCGTCGTAGCGACAGGACGCGTCCATGGCGCGAGTGCCGCTGCGCAGCAGCCGACCCATGGCCTCCATCAGACACCGCTGGCCCGCTGCGCCCAGGGCCAGCAGCTTCTCGCCCGGAGGGTCGAGCTCGATGAAGACGATCGCGAATTCGCGATGCTCTCGTGTCGACAGATCGACCTCGCGGCGCAGCTGGTCCTCGAAATGCGACCGCTTGTACAGGCCCGAGGCCGGATCGCGCAGCGCCTGGTCGGAAATCTCGCGGCGCAACAACTCATTGGCCCGCTGCTGCTGCTCGATCTGCTCGAGCGCGGTGCGCAACTGCGACTCACGCTGGCGCACTGCAGCCAGGTCCGTCCACAGGCTGCACAGCCAGCGCCGCCCTTGCGGGTCGACCTGACTCACGGTGCGCAGCACCGAGAACTCACGCCTCACGCCAGCCCATTCAAACCCGTGTTCGCTGGCCAGCGGCGCACCGTGGGCAAGGGCGGTTTGCTCGGCGGCGCGCAGTGCGGTGGCCATGGCGGCGTCGAACAGCTCGGCGTCGCTGCGCCCCGCGACCTCAGCCACCGGGCGGCCCACGAAGGCCGCCATGGCAGCGTTGACGTACGCATAGCGGCCGCTGGCGACGTTCTTGATCGCCAGCAGGTCACCCCGGAGCGCCAGCAGTTCCGGCAACTGGCCACCGAGCAGATGCTGCAGTTCCGCGGCAGCCAGTGGCAGCCCTGACGACGAATCGGGTTGAGGGGTCATGTCCAGCAGGGGTAGGAGCGTATGCAAGCACGACGCCGCACCAGGCTGCGACGGCAGCCCTATCTTGGTGCCGCGCTACCGGCAGTTCAAGTGACTTGCGTATTCTCGTCCCTAGTTTCACCCGCGCAGGCGCCGCAGACGGCCCGCGCGTGCAGCAGCCCTGACCGGTCCGGCGCCGCAGGCGCAGCGGCCGAGCGCAGGGGCGGATGCAGGCAGCGTGAGACTCGGGTGCAAGAACTCCGGCGGGTGCCGTAGAAGGCGGCATATAATGCCGGGCTTTGCTGGACAACCAGCGTGTCGATCCGCCTCACCGGCCTTGAGCGCGCCACCCCTTTGCGCCAGCCCTGGCCGGACACCGAGCGCAAACCTTGCAGGATTCCCGAGTACATGACCACCATCCGCGTCAAAGAGAACGAGCCTTTCGATGTCGCACTGCGCCGCTTCAAGCGCACCATTGAAAAGATCGGCCTGCTGACCGATTTGCGCGCGCGCGAGTTCTACGAAAAGCCCACCGCCGAGCGCAAGCGCAAGAAGGCGGCCGCGGTCAAGCGCCACTTCAAGCGTGTGCGCAGCATGCAATTGCCCAAGAAGCTCTACTGAAACGCGGTATTCCCGGACACTTCAAGCCCGCGCGGCCCGCCGCAGCGGGCTTCTTTCATTGGACTCAGGCAGCGAGATGAGCACCCTCAAGGACCGCATCACCGAAGACATGAAGGCCGCCATGCGCGCCCGCGACAGCGAACGGCTGTCGACGATCCGCATGCTGCTGGCGGCGTGCAAGCAGCGTGAGGTGGACGAGCGCATCGTGCTCGACGACAACGCCGTGGTCGGCCTGGTGGACAAACTCATCAAGCAGCGCAGGGACTCGATTGCCGCGTTCCTGCAAGGCGGCCGCACCGACCTGGCGGACAAGGAAAGCGCCGAGATTCGCGTCCTCGAAGCCTACCTGCCGCAGCGGCTGGGCGCCGACGAGATCGCCGCCGCGGTGGCATCCATCGTCGCCGAGCTGGGCGCCAGCGGCCCCGGCGACATGGGCCGGGTGATGGCAGCCGTCAAGGCCAGGCTCGCCGGCAAGGCCGAGATGTCGCTGGTGTCGGCGGCGGTGAAGCAGGCCCTGTCGAAGTGAGGCGCGAGCCATGAATACTGCCCTGCCCCTGCGCGTCATCGCCGACGATGTCTGCGTCGCCCCGCAACTGACGCCCGAGGCCATGGCCGAGGTGGCACGCGCAGGCTTTCGCGCCGTGGTCAACAACCGGCCCGACTTCGAAGAGGGCGCCACCCAGCCGACCAACGCGCAGATCGAGGCCGCCGCCCGCGCCGCCGGTCTGGCCTATCGCTACCTGCCGGTGAGTGGCGCCTTCCAGACAGCGGCCGACGCCGCCGCGATGGCACAGCTGCTGCAGGAACTGCCGCGGCCGTTGCTGATGTTCTGCCGCTCGGGTGCACGCTCGACGCGGCTGTTCGCACTGGCTCAATCGGCCTGACCGTCAGATCGGTCGCCATCCGGCGAACCGGTTCGACGGCCCTGGGCAAGTCAGGTGGCGCAGACACGCCGCGCCGCTGTCACCGGCGCCGGCGCTCCGCTCAGCTGAAGATCACCCGCGGCAGCCAGGTCGCCAGCGCCGGGAAGGACAGCAGGATCGCGATCGCGATCACTTGCAGCACGACGAAGGGCAGCGCGCCGCGGTAGATCTGCGCCGTGCGCACCGACGCCGGCGCCACGCCGCGCAGGTAGAAGAGCGAGAAGCCGAACGGCGGCGTGAGGAAGCTGGTCTGCAGGTTCACGCCGACCAGCACGCCCAGCCAGACGGGATCGACGCCCAGGTTCAGCAGCACCGGCGCGGTGATCGGGATCACGATGAAGATGATCTCGAAAGTGTCGAGGATGAAACCGAGCACGAACATCACGGCCATCACCGCGATCAGCGCCCCGATCTCGCCGCCCGGCAGATTCGACAGCATCTCGTGCACGAGGTTGTCGCCGCCCATCATGCGGAAGACGATCGAAAAGACGGCCGCGCCGAGCAGGATCACGAAGACCATCGAGGTGATGGTCGCGGTGCTCACGGTGACGTCGCGCAGCGTCGCGAAGCTCAGGCGCCGCTTCGCCGCCGCCAGCACGATGGCCCCCATCGCGCCGACCGAGGCCGACTCGGTCGGCGTGGCGATGCCGGCGAGGATCGAGCCGAGCACGGTGACGATCAACAGCAGCGGCGGCAGCAGCGTGGTCACCACGTCGCGCCCGAGCGCGGCGCGCTCGACGACGGTGGTCGGCACGGCCGGGCAGCTCTTGGGGTCGAAGATCGCCTTGCCGATGACGAACAGCGTGTACAGGGCGACCAGCACCAGACTGGGCAGCATCGCGCCCGCGAACAGGTCACCGACCGATACCGGCGATGGCGCGAAATTGCCCTTGGCCATCTGCACCTGGGCGTTGATGCCGGCCAGCATGTCGCCCATGAAGATGAGCACCGTCGACGGCGGCACGATCTGCCCCAGCGTGCCCGAGGCGCAGATCACACCGCAGGCGAGCTTGGGGTCGTAGCCGGCACGCAGCATCGCCGGCAGGCTGATCAGGCCCATCGTGACGACGGTGGCTCCGACGACACCCGTCGAAGCGGCGAGCAGCGCGCCGACCAGGATCACCGACAGGCCGAGCCCGCCGCGCAGCTTGCCGAACACCCGGCCCATCGTCGTGAGCAATTCCTCGGCGATCTTCGAGCGCTCGAGCATGACGCCCATGAAGATGAACAGTGGCACCGCGACCAGCACTTCGTTGGTCATGAAGCCGACGTAGCGTGAAGCCAGCGCACCCAGGTTGGTCGGGTCGAAGGTGTTGAGCTGCCAACCGATCAGCCCGAAGATCAGCGAGGTGCCGGCGAGCGAGAACGCGACCGGAAACCCGATCAGCAGCGTGCCGATGACGCCGACGAACATCAGGACGGCGAGGATCTCGCCGATCAGTACCGGGTCCATCGTCGGGTCACCCCTGCAAGTAGCGGTAGCGCAAGGGGAGCAGCGACTCGCGGCCCGCCAGCACCAGGACGCTGCGCAAGGCCATCGCTATACCCTGCAGCCCGACCAGCACGACGAAGACGAGGGTGAAGGTCTTGAGCACGAACAAACCCTGCATGCCGCCCGGGTTTTCCGACGCCTCAAGGAGACCCCAGGAGCGCTGCACGTACTCGTAGCCCCAGAGCCAGATCACGACGCAGAACGGAACCAGGAACAACAGCACGCCGATCAGGTCGAGGACGGCCTTGCGCCGTACGCTGGCCGGGCGGTACAGGATGTCGACGCGGACATGCCCTTCGATCAGCAGCGTGTAGCCGGCCACTGCCATGAACATCGCGCCGTTCAGCCACACGTACAGATCCTGCAGCCACAGGTAGGTCGTCGACAGCACGTAGCGCTGGACCACGACGACGAAGCACAGCACCGCCGCAGCGAGCGTCAGCCAGGCAAAGCTGCGTCCGATGAGCGTGTTCAGGCGCCCGATGGCGATCACGATGAGGGCGAGAGCACGCATGATCGATGGGACTCCGGTCGGACGGGCGGGAAACCGTGGTGCCGCGCGGAACGCCGGAGCGCCGTGTCGCGCGCCGGGC
>JACZKT010000163.1 GCA_014859905.1 Rubrivivax sp. | reverse complement strand
GCTTGACGGGGAGCTTGCGTGTCCCGGCCTTCTTCGCCGCCGGCGGCCGGGCGGGGGCTGCCTTCGCCGCCGGCTTGCGTGCCGGCTCAGGCTCGCTGGCCTTGACGAGCGTGGTCTTGGACTCGCCCACCTTCATGCGCACCGGCTTGCCGCCCCAGATCTCCTCGAGGTGGTAGTACTCGCGGATCGACGGCTGCATGATGTGCGCCACCGCGGCGCCGCAGTCGACGATGATCCACTCGCCGTTGTCCTCGCCCTCGGTGGCCATGACCCGCAGGCCGCGCGACTTGACGCTGTCGCGCACGCTCGCGGCCAGGGCCTTGGTCTGCCGGTTGCTCGTGCCCGAGGCGATGATCACGCGTTCGAACAGGGCCGAGAGGTGTTCGGTGTTGAAGACGACGATGTTCTGCGCCTTGACGTCTTCCAGGCCATCGACGATGGCGCGTTGCAGCTTGCGGATGTCCATTCAACTCCCAGGGCGGGCTCGGTAGAGCCGATGTGAATCAATATAGCGCGCCACTGCGGGCGGCACCAGCTTGGAAATGTCCTCGCCTGCGGCGACGCGCTCGCGCACTGCGGTGGCCGAGATGTCGAGCATGGGCAGCGGCACCACCTGGTGGGCGAAGCGGCGCACGTCTTCGTGCACCTCGCGCACCTGGCCCGGCCGGTTGGCCACCGCCAGCGTCACCAGGCCCAGCAACTGCTGCCAGCCGTTCCAGGTGTGCAGGCCGGCGTACTGGTCGTGGCCGATGATCAGGAACCACAAGGTCGCCGGCTGCGCCGCGGCCAGCGTGCGCACGGTGTCCAGCGTGTAGCTCGGGCCCGGGCGTTCGGTCTCGATGCGGTCGAGCACGAAACGCGGCTCGCCGCGGATGGCCAGCCGCAACATCGCCTCGCGGTGCACGGCTGCGGTGAGCGGGCGCGCCTTCTGCCAGGCCTGCCCGGCCGGGATCCAGCGCACCTCGTCCAGCTGCAACTCGGCCAGCGCGGCGCGCGCCAGCGCCACGTGGGCGTCGTGCACCGGGTCGAAGCTGCCGCCGAAGAGGCCGACACGGCGAGCATGCGTCACGCGGCCGCCCAGTCGCGTGGGCGCAGGAAGTCGCTGTACAGCCGCGCCTCGGGCGTGCCCGGCTCGGGGTGCCAGTCGTAGCGCCACTTCACCAGCGGCGGCATGCTCATCAGGATGCTCTCGGTGCGGCCGCCGCCGTGCAGGCCGAAGTGCGTGCCGCGGTCCCAGACGAGGTTGAACTCGACGTAGCGGCCGCGCCGGTAGGCCTGGAAGTCGCGTTCGCGTTCGCCGTAGGGCGTGTCGCGGCGGCGCTGCACGATCGGCAGGTAGGCCGGCAGGAAGGCGTCGCCGACGGCGCGCAGCATCGCGAAACCGGGCTCGAAGCCGCCTTCGTTGAAGTCGTCGAAGAAGATGCCGCCCACGCCGCGCGGCTCGTTGCGGTGCTTGAGGAAGAAGTACTCGTCGCACCACTGCTTGAAGCGCGGGTACTTGTCGGCGCCGAAGGGCGCCAGCGCGTCGCGGCAAACGGTGTGGAAGTGGCGCGCGTCTTCCTCATGGCCGTAGTAGGGCGTGAGGTCCATGCCGCCGCCGAACCAGGTCACCGGCGCCTGGCCGGCCGGGAACGCCGCCAGCAGGCGCACGTTCATGTGCACCGTGGGCACGTGCGGGTTGCGCGGGTGCATCACCAGCGACACGCCCAGCGCCTCGAAGGGCGCGCCGGCGAGCTCAGTGCGGTGCTGCGTCGCCGAGGGCGGCAGCGACGCGCCCTTGACATGGCTGAAGTTGCAGCCGCCGCGCTCCAGCAGACCGCCTTCTTCGACCAGCTGCGACAGGCCGTCGCCTTCGAGCTTGCCTCCCGCAGGGCGCTGCCAGCCGTCGCTGAGGAAGGCTTTGCCGTCCTCGGCCTGCATCGTGCCGACGATGCGGCCCTGCAGTCCCAGCAGGTAGTCGCGGACGCGGCTGGTGTCGATCATGAGGCGTCGCGCGGCGTCAATGCCTGATGGCGCGGTGGCCGATGTCGTTGCGCCACTGCGCGCCTTCGAAACGGATGCCGTGCACGGCCTGCAGCGCACGCTGCTGCGCCAGGCGCACCGATTCGCCGAGCGCCGTCACGCACAGCACGCGCCCGCCGCTGGTGAGCAGGCGGCCG
>JACZKT010000162.1 GCA_014859905.1 Rubrivivax sp. | reverse complement strand
CGGACTCGAAATCCGGTGTACTACTTCGTAGTACCGAGGGTTCGAATCCCTCCCTTTCCGCCAGTAAATCAACGACTTAGCGCACTCTTGGATGCCCGGCCAGCCCGGGCTTTTTTGCGTCGATCCACGCCGATGCAAGGGCGGATGCGCTCCCCCAACCACGGGCCAGCCCGCTCCGCGAACAAGCCATCGGGAGCGGCGACAGGCTCGTGCTGCAAGACGCACTGGCGGTCGCGGGCCAGGTGCCAGCAATGACTGCATTGAATACAATGGACGCACCTGGAGCATTCACCACATGGCCACACTCACCATCCGTGACCTCGACGATGCGCTCAAGCGCAGCCTGCGCATGCGTGCCGCGAGCAGCAACCGGTCGATGGAAGAGGAGGCGCGACAGATCCTGCGTGCTGCCCTTGCTGAGGCGCCCGTGCCGTCCATCGACCTGGCTACTCGCATCCGGGCGCGGTTTGCCGGACTTGGCGACGTGGCGTTGAGGGTCCCCGAGCGCGAGTCCGTTCGCACACCGCCCAGTTTCAGCGCAGGCGCAGGGAGCGAGAGCGCCACCACTGCGGCGAAGCGCTCGCGGCCCAAGCCCCGAGCATGAGCACACTGCTCGACACCAATGTGCTGTCCGAACTTCTTCGTGCCCGCCCCGCCCCTGCTGTCTTGGCCTGGTTTGCGGCCCAGCCGGCGCCGAGCCTGTTCGTCAGTGCGGTGACGCAGGCGGAGATGCTGCTCGGAGCACGCCTGCTGCCGGCAGGCAAGCGCCGGCAGCAACTGGAGGCAGCGCTCGACGCCATGTTCCGCGAGGACTTCGCCGCGCGCGTTCTGCCCTTCGATGCCGACTGTGCCTCGCCCTATGCGGCTGTCGTGGCCAGCCGCCGCAGCGCGGGCAAGCCCATATCCCAGTTCGATGCCCAGATCGCTGCGGTTGCACTGAGCCATCGTCTAGGTGTGGCCACCCGCAACGTCACGGACTTCCTGGGTTGCGGGCTGGCGCTGACGAATCCCTGGGCCCAGGTCTGATGCGGTCAAGACCGACGTGACGGACGCCCGTCATACTGGCGGCACATCCAGGGGCCCCTGACAAGGCACGAGCAAGCGCCGCCGCTCCCGTATCCTCGCGGGTCGTCCACGCACCGTGCCGCCTCATGATCCTCAATGCCATCTGGGTCGCCTTCATCCTGATCGGCTTCGTCGTCGCGCTGGTCAGGCTGGCGCAGGGCGACGTGGCCATCTTCACCACGGTGCTCACCGGCCTGTTCGACACCGCCAAGACCGGTTTCGACATCTCGCTGGGCCTGGTGGGCGTGATGAGCCTGTGGCTCGGCATCATGAAGATCGGTGAACAGGCCGGGATGATCAAGCTCTTCGCGCGCGGCCTGGATCCGCTGTTTCGGCGCCTGTTCCCCGACATTCCGCGCGGCCACCCGGCCGGCGGCAGCATCGTGATGAACTTCAGCGCCAACATGCTGGGGCTGGACAACGCCGCCACGCCGCTGGGCCTGAAGGCCATGCGCGAGCTGCAGGAGGTCAATCCCGTCAAGGACGTGGCCAGCAACCCGATGATCATGTTCCTGGTGCTCAACACCGCCGGCATCACGCTGATCCCCACCTCGGTGATCGCCATCCGCCAGGCCATCGCCGCGGAGCAGGGGCTGACGGGCTTCAACGGTGCCGACATCTTCCTGCCCACGCTGATCGGCACCTTCATCTCGTTCACCGCCGGGCTGGTGGCGGTGGCCTGGGTGCAGCGCATCCGGCTGCTGCAATGGCCGATCGTGCTGTTCTTCGCCGGCTTCGCGGGGCTGATGGCGCTGCTGTACCTGGGTCTGCGCGGCCTGCCGCCGACGGAGATGGCGCAGGCCATCGGCCTGCTGGGCAGCGGCGTGATCTTCGGCGTCATCGTGCTGTTCGTGGCCGTCGGGGCGCTGCGCCGCATCAACGTCTACGAGGCCTTCGTCGACGGCGCCAAGGAAGGCTTCGGTGTCGCCATCCAGATCGTGCCCTACCTGATCGCGATCCTGGTCGCGATCTCGGTCTTCCGCAGCACCGGCTGCATGGACTATGTGGTGGGCGCCATCGGCGCCGTGGTGGTGGCGCTGGGCCTGAACGCCGACTTCGTGCCGGCACTGCCGGTGGGGTTGATGAAGACGCTGTCGGGCAGCGGCGCCCGCGGGCTCATGGTCGACGTGATGAAGGCCTACGGCGTCGACTCGTTCCAGGGCAAGCTGGCGGCCATCATCCAGGGCTCGACCGAGACCACCTTCTACGTGCTGGCGGTGTACTTCGGCAGCGTCAACATCCGCAAGACCCGCTACGCGCTGAGCTGCGGGCTGTTCGCCGATTTCGTCGGTCTGGTGGGGGCGATCCTCGTCGGCTACGCGTTCTACCACTGACGCGCAAAGCCCGGCACTGAAACCGCAGACCGGCTGTCCGGTCGGTTCCCGACGGATGCGCCGCCGGCCTATGCAACCCCGAACATATCGCCAGACCCCGGGCCGGTTGCCACAATCCGCCCCCGATGGACGACCTTGCTCAAACACTGAACAGCGCGGCCGACCTGCTGCTGGGTGCCGACACGCAGCTGTGGTCGGTGGTGGCCTTGTCGCTGCGGGTCAGCGGCACGGCCTGCGTCATCGGCGCCGCTCTCGGCCTGGCCGCTGGCGCCTGGCTGGCGATCGCGCGCTTCCCGGGCCACGCCCTCGTGGTGGGCGTGCTCAATACCCTGCTCGCGCTGCCTTCGGTGGTGGTGGGGCTGGTGGTCTACCTGCTGCTGTCGCGCGCCGGGCCACTGGGCCCGCTGGGCATCCTGTTCACGCCCAGCGCGATGGTCATCGCGCAAAGCATCCTGGTGGTGCCGCTGGTGGCTGCACTGGCGCGGCGGCTGGTGCTGCTGGCGCTGGCCGAAGGCGGCGACCAGCTGCGCTCGCTCGGCGCCGGGCCTTTCACCACCGCATTGTTGCTGCTGCTGCACGAGCGCTTCGGTGTGCTGACGGTCCTCCTTACGGCGTTCGGGCGCGCCATTGCGGAGGTCGGCGCGGTGATGATCGTGGGCGGCAACATCGATGGCGTCACGCGCGTGATGACCACCACCATCGCGCTGGAGACCAGCAAGGGCGACCTGCCGCTGGCGCTGGCACTGGGCGTCGTGCTGCTCGGCGTCGTCGCCGTGCTCAACACCCTGATCGGCCTGCTGCAATGGCGCAGCGGCGCACCGCGCGAAGCGCTGGCCTGACGTGGACAAGGTGAAGGCGCCCGCCCGCCAGACACTGATCAGCTTGCACGACGCCCAGGTGCGCTTCGGCGCCACCTCTGCGCTGAGCGGCGTGACGATGGGCCTGCAGCGTGGCGAGCGCCTCATGCTGGTGGGCGCCAACGGCTCGGGCAAGACGACCTTGATACGCCTGCTGCACGGCCTGCTCGAGCCCGTCGTTGCCGGCAGCGTGCTGACACATGCCCTGGTACCCGAGGGCCGCGCACCGCGCGGCGCCATGGTGTTTCAGAAGCCCTTCCTGATGAGCCTGTCGGTGCGCTGGAACGTGCTGCTGGGGCTGTGGCTGCACGGTGTGCCGGCGGCCGAGCGAGGAACGCGTTGCCAGCTGGCGCTGCAGCGCGTGGGGCTGGCCAGCCTGGCTGCCCGCCGCGCGCGCGAACTCTCCGGCGGCCAGCAGCAACGCCTGGCGCTGGCACGCGCCTGGGCGCTGCAGCCGGACATCCTGTTCCTGGACGAACCCACGGCCAGCCTGGACCCCGGCGCCAAACGCGAGGTCGAAGCGCTGGTGCAGGACTTCGCCGCCGACGGCGTCACCGTGGTCATGAGCACCCACAACCTGGGCCAGGCCAAGCGTCTGGGAACCCGTGTCGCCTATCTGGAAGCCGGCACCCTGGTGGTGGACCGTGCCGTAGAAGACTTCTTCTCGGGCGACGACCTGCCAGATCCCGCCCGCCAATTCCTCAGAGGAGAACTGCCATGGCACACCTGAATACCCCCTCGATCCTGCGCCGCGGCGTCGCGGGCCTGGCGCTGCTGGCCACGCTGGCCTGGCCCGCGCTGGCGGCCGCGCAAGACCGCTACATCGTCGTGGCCTCGACCACGTCGACCGAGCAATCGGGCCTGTTCAAGCAGCTGCTGCCCGCATTCAAGCAGGCCACCGGCATCGACGTGCGCGTGGTGGCCGTGGGCACCGGCCAGGCGCTGGACACCGGCCGGCGCGGCGACGCCGACGTCGTGTTCGTGCACGACCTGGTGGCCGAGCAGAAGTTCGTGTCCGAGGGCTTTTCCATCCAGCGCCGCGACGTCATGTACAACGACTTCGTGCTCGTGGGCCCCATGGCCGACCCCGCGGGTGTCAAGGGCAAGGACATCGCCGCGGCGCTGAAGAAGCTGGCCGGCGGCACGCAGCCGATCGTCTCGCGCGGCGACAAGAGCGGCACCCATGCCGCCGAACTGCGCCTGTGGAAGGCCGCCGGCATCGACATGGCCAAGGCCAAGCCGGTGGGCTACAAGGAATGCGGCTGCGGCATGGGCCCGGCGCTGAACATGGGCTCCGCGCTCAACGGCCACGTGCTCACCGACCGCGGCACCTGGCTGTCGTTCAAGAACCGGGGCAAGCTGGTGATCCTGGTCGAAGGCGACAAGAGCCTGTTCAACCAGTACGGCGTGATGGTCGTCAATCCCGCTGTTTTCCCGCACGTGAAGGCGGGCCTGGCTCAGCAGTTTGCAGATTGGGTGGTGTCCAGTGCAGGGCAGGCCGCCATCGCCAGCTACAAGATCGGCGGCGAGCAGCTGTTCTTCGCGAACGCGGCGCGATAGGTCTTGGCTGGGCTCGGAGGCAGTTCAGACAAAACCCAGGTTGCGCTGGCTGAAGTTGCCGATGTTAGGCATCACCGTGGCCAGATCGGACTCAGCCACACCCAACCAGCTGGCCAGCGTGGCGCCGAACTGATCCACGGCCGTCGTTGGCAGCAGGCGCCCCTGGCCGACGTCGTCGGGCCCGTTGACGGCGATCGCCGGTGCCTGGCCGTAGAACTGGCGGCCCTTCACCGCGCCGCCCATCACGAGGTGGTGTGCACCCCAGCCATGGTCCGAGCCGTTGCCGTTGCTGGACAGCGTGCGCCCGAAGTCGGACGCGGTGAACGCCGTCACCTGCTGGCTCATGCCCAGCTCGACGGTGCTGTCGTGGAAGGCCCGCATGGCGTCGGCCACTTCGGTGAGCAGTCCCGGGTGGTTCTCGAGCAGCTTGTCGTGCAGGTCGAAGCCGCCCTTGGAGACAAAGAACACCTGGCGGCTGACGCCGAAGCTGGCACGCGCGGCGATCATGCGCGCCACCATCTTGAGCTGCCCCGCCAGAGGGGTGCCGGGGAACGCGGTGCTCAGTTCGGGCACACCGGCCAGCGCGGTGGTGACCTCGGCCTCGGCGTCGATCGAGCGGCGCGTGATGCGCGTGTATTCGTCGGCCAGCAGGTGGCTGTGAGCGGCGGTGATCAAGTTGCGCAAAGTGGCCTGCGCCGTGGTCGACCCGTACAAGGCACGCTGGATGCCCTGGATGGCCACCGCGCCGCTGCTGCTGAGCTGGTATTGCACGGCGTTGTGCCCGGCCAGATAGACGGCATTGCCGGTGACCGAGACGCAGGTGAAGACGCTGCCGTCGTTGCCCGCAAGCATGAGGTCGCCCATGCGGCCACCCCAGCCCGAGGTGGCGCCCTCGGCCAGGTCGCTTTGCCAGAGCGACTGCTGATCGTTGTGCGACATCAGCTTGGGCGGCAGCGGCACCGACTTGGCGTAGTACTGCGCCGTCGTCGTAGGCACGATCAGCGGCCCGACGTTGAGCTGCACCGCCAGCTGGGCCTCGTTCCACAGCGGGACCAGGGG
>JACZKT010000161.1 GCA_014859905.1 Rubrivivax sp. | reverse complement strand
GGAGCGGCGGCGCAACGGCGAGCTCTGCACCCTGCAAGCCACCATCTCCACCGTGCGCGGGCCGGCGCAGGATCTGCGCTACCACGTGCTCGTCATCTCCGACATCACCGAGCAGCGACAGCAGCGTGAACAGCTCGAGCGCCAGGCCCACTTCGACGAGTTGACGCGGCTGCCCAACCGTTCACGGCTGTCGCAGTTGCTCGACGACGGCATGCGCGCTGCCGACCGCGACGGCTACCTGCTCGTCGTGTGCTACCTCGACCTCGACCGCTTCAAGCCGGTCAACGACCGCTATGGCCACGCCGCCGGCGACCGCCTGCTCGGTGAACTGGCCGGCCGCCTGCGCAGCGAGCTGCGCAGCCGCGAGAACTGGGCCGATGCCGCCGCGCGTCTGGGTGGCGACGAGTTCGTGCTGCTGCTGCGCGCCGGCACGCTGGAAGAGGCGCGGCTGGCGGTGGAACGCGTGCTGCGCGTGGTGGCGCTGCCCTACGTCGTCGACGCCGCGCAGGACCCGGTGCAGGTGACGGCCAGCATGGGCGCCACCGTCTACCCGATCGACCGCAGCGACGCCGACACCCTGCTGCGCCACGCCGACCACGCGATGTACGGCGCCAAGCAGGCGGGCCGCAACGGCTACCTCTTCTTCGACCCCGAACACCGCCGCCGCACCGAGGAGCGCGTGATGGCCATCGGCCGCGTGCAGGAGGCACTGGACCAGCAGGAGTTCGTACTGCATTACCAGCCCAAGGTCGACATGCGCAGCGGCCGCGTGCTCGGCTTCGAGGCCTTGCTGCGTTGGGAACACCCGGGCCAGGGCCTGATCGCACCGCTGCAGTTCCTGCCGCTGATCGAGCACACCGGCCTGTCGTCGCGCATCGGCGACTGGGTCATTTCGCAGGCGCTGGATCACCTCTCGCAGTGGCGTCGCGACGGACTGGACATCTCGGTCAGCGTCAACGTTTCGGCGCGGCACCTCCAGGAGCCGGACTTCGCACAGCGCCTGAGCGAACTGCTGGCTCGCCACAGCGACCCGCTGGCGACGCATCTGGAGCTGGAAACGCTGGAAACGGCCGCGCATGCCGACATCGAAGCCACCTCGGCGCTGCTGGCGCGCTGCCGCAGCATCGGCGTGCGCTTTGCACTCGACGACTTCGGCACCGGCTACTCAACGCTCACCTACCTCAAGCGACTGCCGGTGGACGTGCTCAAGATCGACCGCTCCTTCGTCCACCACATGCTCGACGACGCGCAGGACCGTGCCATCGTCGAAGGCGTGATCGGCCTGGCGCGCACCTTCGGCTGCGTCGTCGTCGCCGAGGGCGTGGAGTCGCCGGCGCAGGCGCGCACGCTGCTGGACCTGGGCTGCGACATCGGCCAGGGCACCGGCATCGCGGCGCCGATGCCGTCGGCCCAGGTGGCGACCTGGGTGCGCAACTACAAGGGCATGTTCGCACTGGCTCCTGCCGAAGCAGGCGCGCTGGCCGCGAAGCTCGGCTAGGGTCGAACGACGGCCCTGCGGGATCGGGCAAGGCCCTGCCGTGGGCAGCCAAGGCACAGCGCTCGCGGGCTAGACTCCTGCCGGTGATTCCACCGGGTTTCGTGCAGGAACTGCTCTCGCGCGTCGACATCGTCGATGTCGTGGGCCGCCATGTCGAGCTCAAGCGCGGTGGCGCCAACCTGATGGGGCTGTGCCCCTTTCACGGCGAGAAGTCGCCGAGTTTTTCGGTCAGTCCGAGCAAGCAGTTCTATTACTGCTTCGGCTGCGGCGCCAGCGGCGACGCCATCCGCTTCCTCACCGAGCACCTGGGCCTGAGCTTCGTCGAGGCCGTGCGCGACCTCGCGCAAGGTGCCGGGCTCACCGTGCCCGAGGACCAGGCCAGCCCCGAGGAACGCGAACGGCGCGACACGCTGCGCCAGCGCCGGCAGTCGGCCACCGCGGTGCTGACACGCGCCGCCGAGTTCTACCGCGCAGAACTGCGCAAACACCCCCGCGCCATCGACTACCTCAAGCAGCGCGGCCTCACCGGCCAGGTCGCGGCGCGCTTCGGCCTGGGCTTTGCGCCGCCGGGCTGGCGCACGCTGGCCGGCGTGTTTCCGGACTACGACGACCCGGCGCTGGAAGAAGCCGGCCTGGTGCGACAGCGCGAGGCCGGAGACGACGGGCACGCCAGCGGCAGCGAGAAGACCGACAGCGACCGTGGCCGCTACGACTGGTTCCGCGAACGCATCATGTTCCCGATCCGCAGCGTGACAGGCGAAGTCATCGGCTTCGGCGGCCGCGTGCTCGACGACAGCAAGCCCAAGTACATCAATTCACCGGAAACCCCGGTCTTCAGCAAAGGCCGCGAGCTCTACGGCCTTTTCGAGGCCCGCCAGGCGCTGCGCGACAAGGGCTGTGCACTGGTGGTCGAAGGCTACATGGACGTCGTCGTGCTGGCGCAGGCGGGGTTCACCAATGCCGTCGCGACGCTGGGCACGGCCTGCACGGCCGAGCATGTGCACAAGCTCTTTCGCTTCACCGACGTCGTGGTGTTCAGCTTCGACGGCGACGCCGCCGGCCGCCGCGCCGCTGCACGCGCACTGGAAGCCGCCCTGCCCCATGCCACCGACCTGCGCACGGTGCGCTTCCTGTTCCTGCCCCCCGAGCACGACCCCGACAGCTACGTGCGCGAGCTTGGCGCGGCGG
>JACZKT010000160.1 GCA_014859905.1 Rubrivivax sp. | reverse complement strand
TGGCCGCCTTCATCGACCGCCGCACACCCGCATGGGAGCACCGTTGACATGAGCACCGAGACACCGCAAGGCCCCGAAGTGCTGCGCCTGGTGGCGCGCTGCGAAGCGCTGTTCGAGGATCTGCACTTCAACGCCGTCAAGGACTGGAAGGCGGCGCTGCCCGGCCGCAAGGCCATCGGCTACATGCCGGTGTACGTGCCGCGAGAACTGATCCACGCCGCGGGCATGCTGCCGGTGGGCATTCTCGGCGGCGGCGACGCGCTGGAGGTGATCCAGGGCGACGCCTACTACCAGAGCTACATCTGCCGCATCCCGCGCTCGACCATCGAGCTCGGCCTGACCGGGCGGCTGGACTGCCTGGACGGCATGCTGTTCCCGTCGATCTGCGACGTCATCCGCAACCTGTCGGGGATGTGGAAGATGCTGTTCAAGGACAAGTACGTGCGTTACCTGGACGTGCCGCAGAACTACCAGGACGAGGTGGGCGGCGCCTTCTACATCGAGGAGATGCAGATCCTGCGCGAGGACCTGGCCGCACTGGCCGGCCGGCCGATCAGCGACGCCGACCTCAACGCATCCATACGCCTGTACAACGACAACCGGGCCGCCATCCGCGATCTGTACGCCTACCGCGCCGCCAAACCCTGGCAGGCGCCGACCTCCGAGGTCTACCTGGTGCTGCGCGCGGGCATGGTGCTGCCGGTGGAGGAACACACCGCGCTGGTACGCCAGTACCTGGCGGCGGCCGAGAAGTTCGCGCGCCCCAGGCGCGACAACGCCCGCGTCGTGCTCACCGGCGGCTTCTGCGAGCAGCCGCCGCTGGCGCTGATCAAGTCGATCGAGATGTCGGGCTGCTACATCGTCGACGACGACTTCATGCTCGTCACGCGCTGGCTGCTCGACGAGGTACCCGCCGACGCCGACCCGCTGCAGGAGCTCTCCAAGGCCTTCCTGCACCGCTCGGCATCGACGGCGGCCAAGTACGACGCCACGCGCGCGGAGAAGGGCGTGTTCCTGATGGGTCAGGTCAAGACCCGCGGCGCCGAAGGCGTGATCTTCGCCGCCCCCTCGTTCTGCGACCCGGCGCTGCTCGAGCGGCCGATGCTGCAAGACGTGCTGTCCAGGCACGGCATCCCGCACACTGCCTTCAAGTACGCCGAGAACACCGGCCAGATGGCGCCGATCCGCGAACAGGCGGGCACCTTTGCCGACTCCATCAAGCTCTGGAACGCCGCTTAAGGAATCCACCATGAACACGCCGATCGCCATGCCCGCCGCCAGCAAGAAGCCCCAGAACGTCCAGAAGGAAGACGCGATGTGGCTGCAGAAGGAACTCATCAACAAGAACTACGCCGAACTCGCCAGCGCGCGCGCCAACGACAAGAAGGTCTCGGCCACCTTCGTGCCCGGCAACCTCAACGAGTTGCTGATGTGCTTCGACTTCGCGCGCAGCCTGCCCGAGACCAATGCGCTGCAAAACGGCATGCGCAAGAAGAGCGGCAAGATGATCATGGACGCCGAACGCGACGGCCAGAGCGAGGACGTCTGCACCTACGTCAAGGCCGACCTGGGCATGATGATGGGCGGCGAGGTCGGCCCCAGCGGCGAGGTGCTGCCGCGGCCCGACATCCTGCTGCTGTCGTACACCGGCTGCTTCACCTTCATGAAGTGGTTCGAGCTCATCCGCCACAAGTACGGCTGCGAGACCGTGATGCTGCACGTGCCCTACCAGGGCGAGGGCAGGATCGCGCCGAACATGCGCGACTATGTCGTCAAGCAGCTCAAGGAGACCGTGATCCCGACGCTGGAGCGCATCTCGGGCGTCAAGTTCGACATCGACCGGCTGCGCCAGTACATGCGCGAATCCGTCAAGGCCGAGGAGAACCTGGTCGCGGTGCTGCAGTCGGCCAAGCACCGGCCGAGCCCGATCGACGGCTACTTCGGCGCCGTGTACTACATCGGCCCCATCTTCACCGCCTTTCGCGGCACGCCCGAGGCCACCGAGTACTACCGCGTGCTGCGCGGCGAGATCGACGAGCGTGTGCGCCTGGGCCTCGGGCCGGTCACGCCCGAGGGCGCGATGGGCGAGGAGAAGTACCGCCTCGTCGTCGAGGGCCCGCCCAACTGGACCAGCTTTCGGGAGTTCTGGAAGATGTTCTACGACGAAGGCGCGGTGGTCGTGGCTTCCACCTACGCCAAGGTCGGCGGCCTGTACGACTTCGGCTTCCGCCACGACCCGGACCATCCGCTGGAGTCGCTGGCCGAGTACTGCCTGGGCTGCTACACCAACCTGAACCTGCCCTCGCGCGTGGACATGATCTGCCGCTACATCGACGAGTACCAGGCCGACGGCTTGCTGATCAACTCGATCAAGAGCTGCAACAGCTTCTCGGCCGGGCAGCTGCTGATCATGCGCGAGGTCGAGAAGCGCACCGGCAAGCCCGCCGCCTTCATCGAGACCGACCTCGTGGACCCGCGCTACTTCTCGGCGGCCAACGTCAAGAACCGGCTCGAGAGCTACTTCCAGATGGTCAAGGCCAAGCGCGGCGCGGCGCTGGCCGCACACTGAGGGCTCCGCCATGCGCTGCTTCATCGGCATCGACCTCGGCTCGACCACCACCAAGGCGGTGGTGCTCGACGAGAACCAGAACATCCTCGGCCGCGGCATCACCAATTCGCGCTCCAACTACGACACCGCGGCGGCCATCGCCAAGCAGGAGGCGCTGGTCAACAGCCGCTTCCACCTGTTCCGCGAGAAGCTGGGCAGCACGCATGCCCTGAACGGCGCGCTCGACGGTTTCATCAATCAGCTGGAGCGCGACTTCCGCTCCGAGCAGTACCTCGAACAGCTGGCCGACCTGGAGCAGACCTGCCGGCGCAGCCTGGCCACGGCGCGCTTCGCCGACGACAGCGGCGCCGTGGGCGACGCGCTGGCCGAAGTCTTCCGCCGCCTCACCGCCGAGGCGCCGGCGCTGTTCGCGCCCGGCGCCAAGCGCAAGTCCGACTTCTTCCGCGACATCGCCGGCAGCCAGTACCTGGCCACCGGAGAGGCCGTGGCCAAGGAGGTCGGCACGCGCTACGACTACCTGCTCAACCTGTTCGACCGTTCGATCATCGAGGTCGAGAACCGCGTCTACAGCGACTCGATCCGGCGCCACCTGCTGGCCGCGCTGGAGCGCACCTTCGTCGCGCTGCCCGAGACCGAGGCGCGGCGCGCCCAGGTCGAGGCACCGATCAAGGGCATCCTGGACACCGAGCTCGAGGAGACCTATGTCGTGGGCACCGGTTACGGCCGCGCGCGGCTGCCGTTTTCCAAGGAGCACATCCGCAGCGAGATCCTGTGCCACGGCCTGGGCGCGCATGTCATGTACCCGGGCACCGCCACGGTGCTCGACATCGGCGGCCAGGACACCAAGGCGATCCAGGTCGACCCGGCCGGCATCGTCGAGAGCTTCCAGATGAACGACCGCTGCGCCGCCGGCTGCGGGCGCTACCTGGGCTACATCGCCGACGAGATGAACATGGGCCTGCACGAGCTGGGGCCGCTGGCGATGAAGTCGACCAGGACCATCCGCATCAATTCCACCTGCACCGTGTTCGCCGGCGCCGAGCTGCGCGACCGGCTGAGCCTGGGCGACAAGCGCGAGGACATCATGGCCGGGCTGCACCGCGCCATCATCCTGCGCGCGATGTCGATCCTGGCGCGCTCGGGCGGCGTGCGCGACCAGTTCACCTTCACCGGCGGCGTGGCCAAGAACGAGGCGGCCGTGAAGTCGCTGAAGGAATTGATCAAGGAAAACTACGGCGACGTGACGCTCAACATCGACCCCGATTCGATCTACACGGGCGCGCTGGGCGGTGCCACCTTCGCCTGGCGCGCCGTGGTCGAAGAGGGCAAGTCGATCGAGGCACGGGTATAGGGACAAGGGCAGGGACAAGGGCAGGGACAGGGACAGGGACAGGGACCCAGGGAGCCAGGACATGATCCACACCATCGGTATCGACATCGGCTCGGGCGCCGTCAAGTCCGTGCTTTTCGGCCACGGCCACGGCGATGGCGGGCCCGACAGCGCTCCGCGCTGGCTGGCCAAGCGCTGCGAGCGCATCCGCAGCCGCGACCCGATGGCCCTGGCCCGGCAGGGCTACGACGACGTGCTGGCCGACGCCGGGCTGGACGCCTCGGACATCGACTACACGGCCACCACCGGCGAGGGCGAGAACGTCAAGTTCGCCACCGGGCACTTCTACTCGATGACCACGCACGCCCGCGGCGGCGTGTTCCTCGAGCCCGCGGCACGCGCGGTGGTCGACATCGGCGCCTTGAACGGGCGCGCGATCTACATCGACGAGCGCGGCAAGGTGCTGTCGTACAAGATGACGAGCCAGTGTGCGTCGGGCTCGGGTCAGTTCCTGGAGAACATCGCGCGCTACCTGGGCGTGGCGGTGGAGGAGATCGGCCCGCTGTCGCAGAGTTCGAAAGAGCCCGAGAAGGTGAGCTCGATCTGCGCCGTGCTGGCCGAGACCGACGTCATCAACATGGTCAGCCGCGGCATCGCCACGCCCGACATCCTCAAGGGCATCCACCTGTCGATGGCCTCGCGCATCGTCAAGCTGCTCAAGGTCACCGGCGTCAAGACCGGCACCGCGCTGCTCACCGGTGGCCTGGCGCTGGACAGCGGGCTGCTGGCCGCGATCCAGGAGGAAATGGTCAACGAGAAGGTCGCCGTGACGGCCGTCTCGCACCCCGACTCGATCTATGCCGGCGCCATCGGCGCGGCGCTGTGGGGCGCCTTCCGCCACGGCAAACTGCGCCAGCTCGAGACCGCTGCTGCGGTCTGAGC
>JACZKT010000159.1 GCA_014859905.1 Rubrivivax sp. | reverse complement strand
GGCGACGAGTTGGACTGGAGAAAACGTTAAAAGGTCAAAACGTCAAAACGACAAAACATCATGCGCGAGACGGCGTTTTGTCGTTTCGACGTTTTGTCGTTTTGACGTTTCATCACTCCCACTCGATCGTCGCCGGCGGCTTGCTCGAGACGTCGTAGGTCACGCGGTTGATGCCGCGCACCTCGTTGATGATGCGGCTGGACACCTTCTTCAGCAGTGCATAGGGCAGCTCGGCCCAGTCGGCGGTCATGAAGTCGCTGGTCTGCACGGCGCGCAGCGCCACCACGTAGTCGTAAGTGCGGCCGTCGCCCATCACGCCCACGCTCTTCACGGGCAGGAACACGGCGAAGGCCTGGCTGGTCTTGTCGTACCAGCTCTTGCCGTCGCTCGGGTCGATGGTGGCGCGCAACTCGTCGATGAAGATGGCGTCGGCGCGGCGCAGCAGGTCGGCGAATGCGGGCTTGACCTCGCCCAGGATGCGCACACCCAGCCCCGGCCCGGGGAAGGGGTGGCGGTAGACCATCTCGTGCGGCAGGCCCAGCGCCACGCCGAGCTCGCGCACCTCGTCCTTGAACAGGTCGCGCAGCGGCTCCAGCAGCTTGAGGCCGAGCGTCTCGGGCAGGCCGCCGACGTTGTGGTGGCTCTTGATCGAGGTGGCTTTCTTCGTCTTCGCGCCACCGGACTCGATGACGTCGGGGTAGATCGTGCCCTGCGCCAGCCATTTGGCATTCACCAGGCTCTTCGCCTCGCGCTGGAAGACCTCGACGAATTCGCGGCCGATGATCTTGCGCTTGGCCTCGGGGTCGCTGACGCCGGCCAGCGCGCCCAGGAATTCGGCGCTGGCGTCGACGTGCCGCACCTTGGCGTGCAGGCGGCCGACGAACATGTCCATCACCAGCTGGCCTTCGTTCAGCCGCAGCAGGCCGTGGTCGACGAAGACGCAGGTCAGCTGCTCGCCGATGGCGCGGTGGATCAGCGCCGCGGCCACGCTCGAATCGACGCCGCCGGACAGGCCCAGGATGACTTCCTCGCTGCCCACCTGCTCGCGGATGCGCTGCACGGCTTCCTCGACGTGGTTGCGCATCACCCAGTCGGGCCGCGCGCCGCAGATGCCGAGCACGAAGCGTTCGATCAGCGCCCGGCCCTGCACGGTGTGCGTGACTTCGGGGTGGAACTGCACGCCGTAGTAGCCGCGGGCTTCGTCGGCCATGCCGGCAATCGGGCAGCTCGGTGTGCTGGCCATCAGCTTGAAGCCCGGCGGCAGCGCGGTGACCTTGTCGCCGTGGCTCATCCACACCTTGAGCATGCCGTGGCCTTCGGGGGTGGCGAAGTCCTGGATGCCGTCGAGCAGCCGCGTGTGGCCGCGCGCGCGCACCTCGGCGTAACCGAACTCGCGCTGCTCGCTGGCCTCGACCTGCCCGCCCTGCTGTACCGCCATCGTGAACATGCCGTAGCAGATGCCCAGCACCGGCACGCCGGCGTCCCACACCGCCTGCGGCGCGCGCAGCTCGTGCTCTTCGTAGGTGCTGGCGTGGCTGCCGGACAGGATGATGCCCTTCGGTGCGAAGTCGCGGATGAACGCGTCGCCGACGTCGTTGGGGTGGATCTCGCAATAGACATGCGCCTCGCGCACGCGGCGGGCGATGAGCTGCGTGACCTGCGAGCCGAAATCGAGGATGAGGATCTTGTCGTGCATGGCTCAGGGCCCGGTTCAGGGTGCCGCGGCCGCGGCGGCAGGGCTGCCGCGGTGGCGCTGGAAGTGACGGATTGCCAACACCGCGGCCAGGCCCTGGAGCACGGCGCAGAAGAAGAAGGGCAGGCCGAGCCAGACGTCGCCCGGCGGCCGGCCCGACACCGTGGTGAGCAGCGTTGCCGCGATGACGGGCGCGAGCACGCCCGTGACGCTGTTCAGCGAGGCCACGGCACCCATCGTCTGGCCCTGGTCGCGGTCGTCGGCGGCGTTGGAGATCAGGCTCTGCAGCGCCGCCACGGTGGTGAAGCCGAACAGGTTGGCCACGACGATGACGATCATCATCCAGCCCTCGGTCGCCAGCCCCCAGGCCAGGTAGCAGAAGGTCGCCGACACCAGCCCCAGCGCCGCCAGCCGCTGCGCCGAGAAGCGCTTCAGCAGTTGCTTCATCAGCCCGCCCTGCACGATGGCGGCCATGACGCCCACCGTGAACAGCGACCAGCCGTTTTCCTTCGGTCCCCAGCCGAACTTGAAGGTGGTGTACAGCACCCAGCTCATGTGCATGGTGAACTGCGCCAGCCCGGCCAGGCCCACCACCCACACCAGCGGCCCCACACCGCGCAGCGCGGTCAGGCCCTTGAGCGCCGACACCGGGTTGGCCTTCTTCCAGTCGAAGGCCTGCCGCTTGTCGTGCTGCAGCGACTCCGGCAGCACGAAGGCGCCGTACATCGTGTTCAGCACCGCCAGGCCGCCGGCGACATAGAAGGGCAGGTGCAGATCGATGTCGCCGAGGACGCCGCCCATCACCGGCCCGAGCGTGTAGCCGATGCCGAACATGGCGCCCAGCAGGCCGAAGCGGCGCGCCCGATCGGCGGGCTGTGTCACGTCGGCCACGTAGGCCTGTGCCACGGCGGCGTTGGCCTGCATCGCGCCACCGAGCAGGCGTGCCGCGATCAGCATCCACAGCGCCGTGGCCATCGCCGTGGCGAAGAAGTTCACCGCCAGCCCGCAGAAGCCCAGCAGCAGCACCGGCCGGCGGCCGTAGCGGTCGGACAGGCGTCCGAGCACGGGCGCCGAGAAGAAGGTGGCCACCGCGAACGACAGCGTCACCGCGCCGTACCAGAAGGCCTGGTCGGCCGGGCTGGCAGTGAAGGTGCCCACCAGCGCCGGCAGCACCGGGATGATGAGTCCGACCGAGATCATGTCGATCAGCACCGCCACCATGATGAAACCCATGGCGGCCGGGCGCGGGCCGGCGCCGGCGAGGGAAGGGCGCGTCACCTGGCGCTCATTCCATGCGGTAGTTGGGCGCTTCCTTCGTGATCTGCACGTCGTGGACGTGGCTCTCACGGATGCCGGCGGCGGTGATCTCGACGAATTCGGCGCGCTCGTGCATGTCGTCGATGCCGGCGCAGCCGCAGTAATGCATCGACGCGCGCAGGCCGCCGGCCATCTGGAACACGATGGCGACCATGGTCCCCTTGTACGGCACCTGGCCTTCGATGCCTTCGGGCACCAGCTTGGCGGTGTTGGGGTTGTGGGCGTTGTCTTCCTGGAAGTAGCGGTCGGCGCTGCCCTGCTGCATGGCGCCCAGCGAGCCCATGCCGCGGTAGCTCTTGTAGGTGCGGCCCTGATAGAGGATGGTCTCGCCCGGCGCTTCTTCGGTGCCGGCGAACATGCTGCCCATCATCACGCTGCCGGCGCCGGCGGCGATGGCCTTGGCGATGTCGCCCGACCAGCGGATGCCGCCGTCGGCGATCAGCGGCACGCCGCTGCCGCGCAGGGCCTTGGCGACGTTGTCGATGGCGGTGATCTGCGGCACGCCGATGCCGGCGACGATGCGCGTGGTGCAGATCGATCCCGGCCCGATGCCCACCTTCACGGCGTCGGCACCGGCCTCCACCAGCGCCAGCGCGGCGGCGCCGGTGGCGATGTTGCCGCCGATCACGTCGACCTGCGGGTAGTGCCTCTTGACCCAGCGCACGCGCTCGATCACGCCCTGGCTGTGCCCGTGCGCGGTGTCGACCACGAGCACGTCGACGCCGGCCTTGACGAGCAGCTCGACGCGCTCCTCGGTGCCTTCGCCCACCCCCACCGCGGCGCCCACGCGCAGCTTGCCTTGGGGGTCGCGCGCGGCATTGGGGAAGTCGGTCTGCTTGGTGATGTCCTTCACCGTCATCAGGCCGCACAGTTCGAAGGCGTCGTTGACCACCAGCACGCGTTCGAGCTTGTGGCGGTGCATGAGCGCCTTGCCCTCGTCGAGCGTGGCGCTCTCGGGGACCCACACCAGGCGCTCGCGCGGCGTCATGATCTCGCGCACCGGGGCGTCCAGCCGGGTTTCGAAGCGCAGGTCGCGGTTGGTGACGATGCCCACCACCGTCCGGCCGTCCAGCACCGGGAAGCCCGACACACCATGCTGCCTGGACAGCGCCATCACCTGGCGCACGGTGACGTCGGCGGTGATCGTGATGGGGTCGCGCAGCAGCCCCGATTCGTAGCGCTTCACGCGTGCCACCTCCGCCGCCTGCTGCTGTGGCGTGAAGTTCTTGTGCACGATGCCGATGCCGCCCTCCTGGGCGATGGCGATGGCCAGCCGTGCCTCGGTCACGGTGTCCATGGCGGCCGACACCAGCGGCAGGTTGAGCGTGATGCGGCGCGACAGACGGGTCGCGAGGCTGGTGTCGCGCGGCAAGACTCGTGAATATGCCGGCACCAACAACACGTCGTCGAAGGTGAGTGCTTTGCCGAGTAGGCGCATGCAAGGGCTCCAGAGGAGGGTAGGGACAGGTCATTGCTGACCCATCCCCCCCTAAGAACCGGACTTGCGACTTTCACCGCATCCGGCTCAAGCACAACACTTTGTGCGGGTTCGGGGAGCGCTAAATTCTATCAGCGCCCCCTCCTCCGCACCGAAGCCTCATCCCGAGGCCGGCTTCGCCACTGTCAAACCTCTGGCATGCAGTTGGACATGACACACCGGATGCAGCAGCACCCGGTTCTTCATCGATTCCGACCCGCCCGCCACCCTTTGGATCAGGTGATGGTCGTGCCAGCCCGTTTCATCCGTGATGGCCCCGCCGCATAGCGCGCACTTGCCCTGCTGTTCGACATACAGCGTTGCCCATTGCTTGAGGTACGCCCTGCTCTTCAGCAGGCGCTTCGCGCTTAGGTCTTCGCCATACGCCTCCCACCGGGGATCGAAGGGGTTGTAGCCTCCCATCACCTTCCGGTGCCGGACAATTTCCGTATCGGCCAGCCGATACAGGCGCACCCACTGCGTTTCGCCATCTTCCGACCGGCTCCCGATTGCGAACTCGGTCCTGCCCTCGACGGTCGGCCAGTACTTCGCGGCCACCCACCTCGGGCTCTTCTTCGGATGCCTGCGACGTGCCCAGCGCGTCAACCGCCACCACAGCAGCGAGTCGATTCTGCTGAACGTCTCCTTGGCGACCACCGGGTGGTGGTACTGAGCCCAGCCTCGCAAGACCGGATTCAGCAGCTTGATGAGCTCGGCCTGTTTCACCATCGCGTGGCCCTTCACGATTCCCTTGACCTTGCCGTAGAACGCTTGCACGTTCTTCTTGCTCGGCTTGATCAGCAGGACCCCCGAGTACTTCCGGAAGTTCCAGCCCAGGAAATCGATCCCCTCGTCAATGTGCGTGACTCGCGTCTTCGCCGGCGACAGTCGCAACCCTCGTTGGGCGAGGAAGGCTTCCACCCACGGCCGGACTTCGGTTTCCAGGAAGTCTTGCGACGCTCCCGTGATCACGAAGTCATCTGCGTACCGGATCACATTGACCTTGTGCTTCTGGACCTTGGACTTGCCCAGCGTCGCACCGAGGTGCGCCAGCAGGCCCGTTTCCAGTCCGTTCAATGCCACGTTCGCCAGGGTTGGCGAGATGATGCCGCCTTGCGGCGTGCCTGCTTCGGTGCTATTCAGTTGGCCCTTGTAGACCACCCCTGCCTTCAGCCACTTATTCAGGATCACCCGGTCCATGCGGACCTGGCTCACCAGCCACTCGTGGTTGATGTGATCGAAGCAGCCTTCGATGTCCGCTTCCAGCACCCATGGGGCCGAGGCCTTCTGGGACAGGCACACGAACAGTTGGCTCATGGCATCGGCCGTCGAGCGGTTGCGCCGAAAGCCGTAGCTGTTCGGGTCGCTCTGCGACTCCACGACGGGTTCCAGACCCAGCAGGTGGAGAGCCTGCATCGCCCGGTCCTTCATCGTCGGAATGCCCAGCGGGCGCCCCTTGCCATTCGCCTTCGGGATGTAGACCCGCCTCAAAGGCTGCGGCCGGTATCCCCTTTGCTGCTTGATAGCACTGACAGCCTCCCATTTGCAGGTCGGCGTGCCCCACAGCTCGCGGTCGACGCCTGCCGTCCGCTTGCCTTGGTTCTCAGTCACCCGCCGCACCGCCAGTGCCCTGGCGGCGAACGAGCGGATCAGCGACCTTTGCAGAGCTTTCACCCTGCGCCAATCGCTTTCCTGCGTAGCCTTCGCTATCCGCATCTGCATCGTTCTCACGTGCTGCTCGATCCGACGCCAGTCAATGGCAAGCCAGTCGTTCGGCCCGTGCGAGGACGCAGAACCATCGTTGTCGATGATCTCTTCCATGCTGACCTCGTTGGTTCACCCATCGAGGACTCGCACGTCTGCCCCGAAGGGAAACGTGCATCCCTTCAGGGCTTGATAGAACTCAGCAACCGGCTCGCGACGGTTGCACCACGTGGAAGTGGGCCTGCTTTCGCAGCGGGGCAAATCTTGAACCCCTGTCCCGACGATTACAGCCGGGCGTTCGCTTCTTCCACGATCCCATACCCCCTCGCCCAACAGGTCGCCTTGCGGCTTCCCTGCCCGAACACCGAGGTGCTCAGGCGGACGGTGGGGCTTACCACGTTCCTCAGACTGTCGACAGCGCGATGGTGATCCGCGGTGCCTATCCGTTTAGGGTCTGTCTTTCCCGGGGCTGCGCAAATGACGACGTGCCCTCTTTTGCAACGAGAGCAACCGGCAGCGTGCCCGTTTTGGCTGTGGCCTGACAGCAGGTTTGGCCACTCAATCCTTACCCGGGTTCAATCGACAGTTCAGGTGCCTTACCCATGCGGAACCAGCCTTGCCCCTCATCCGCCGTCCTGCTGGCAGAGTCCATGCGCGCCCTCGCGGGACATGCGCACCACCAAGGTGGGGGACGTTGTCAGATGGGCTTCACACAGCCCCATTGCTGGGACTGCATGCCATCCTAGGCTACTGTTGGTCGCACAACAGGTCACGGCCTGACGAGTCAGTCGTGACAGGACAATCTAAGACTTAGATCGCTCTAAGAAAATGCTCACCGTCATCCCGACGTTTCCCGGCGCTTGCGTGTGGCAAATGACGTCTGTCAGCGCTCCGCAACGGTCCACCCAGAACAAGTCCTGAGTTTCCCGTCCCAAAGCCCAGTCAAACCCGGCCAGGCTTGCATCTCCTCCGGGCCTTTCATCCCGGGACCACTACCTATGTATAGAAGGTCTGCTCTATAGGCTGCATAACCCCGCAGCTAGGAAGAGCGACACACGTGTCGCACCGCAAAAGCGGATTATAGGAAGGCCCCCGCCCCGGCCTCGACCGTGACGGGCTTCACGGCCTGCCGCGGCATGGGCCGGCATACTCTGGCGCCATGCATCCGCTGCCTGCAACGACACCGCACCGCCCGGCTTTTCGAGTGGGCCGCGTGCTGCCGCTGCTGGCGCTGGGGCTGACGCTGGGCCTGCTGCCGCCGGCCCAGGCGCAGTGGAAGTGGCGCGACCAGAGCGGCCAGATCAATGTCAGCGACCGGCCGCCGCCCAAGGATGTGCCGCAGAAGGACATCCTGGCGCGCCCGGTGCCCGAGCTGCGGCGCGCCGCCGAACCGGCGGCCTCGGCGGCATC
>JACZKT010000018.1 GCA_014859905.1 Rubrivivax sp. | reverse complement strand
GCTCGACGCCGTGGTCTTCAGCGGCGGCGAACCGACCATCGACCCCGCTCTGCCGCAGGCCATGGCCGAGGTGCGCGCGCTGGGCTTCAGGGTCGGGCTGCACAGCGCCGGCATCGTGCCGCAGCGCCTGCTGGACGTGCTGCCGCTGGTCGACTGGGTCGGGCTGGACATCAAGGCACCACTGGCCTGCGACGCCGCCCATGCCGGCGTGACCGGCGTGCGCGGCAGCGCCACACCGGTGCGCCGCAGCCTGGCCGCCCTGGTGCAGCACAGCCGCGTCAGCGGGCTGGCCTTCGAATGCCGCACCACCGCCCATCCCGCATTGCTAGACGATACGGCGTTGCTGGCCATAGCCGACGAGCTGGCCGCAGCGGGCGTCGCTAATTGGGTGCTGCAGATCTTTCGCACCCAGGGCGTGGCGGGAGCCTTGCCTCCAGTCGGAGCCGACTACCCTTCGCCCGCCTCGATGCAGCGCCTGCGCCAGCGGCTGCCCGCCATGGCGGTGCGCCGCGGCTGAACGCATCAGGCGTCGCGGCGAGCCGGAAATCTTGTCGCTGTTCAAGTACGGCAGCGCGGCACCCTCCTAGGCTGCGCGCTGCGACCAGGAGTCCGGACCGTGCATCCCGCCCGGCGCCTGCAGCAAGACATCCGCAAGACCGAAACCGAACAACGACGTCAGCGGCAGGACATCTTCGCCGTGGAAGACGAGATCGAAGCCCGGCGCGACGCACTCACCGCCGCCCTGCAGAAGCGCCTTCACCGCGCCAGCCGCGACCAGAGCCTGTTCGTGGTCCGCTGGAATGTGGTCTGATGTTCCAGTTTCCCGCTTTCGACGACACGACGCTCGCCTCATGTCGTTGAGTCGAACATGAGGCCAGGAACATGTCGCTACTTCGAAAAAATGTCGACATGACTTGTTGACGTGTCATCCGCAGCGACATAAGCTGCAAACATGTCGCCGAAGTAGGTTTTTTGCATCATGACGGATCCCGGCTTGACCTGGCGCCCCGAGCTTCCCCACAACCAGTTGCCTGCGCTGCCCCCCGCAGGCGAACTGGAAAGCCGCGCCGTACTCAAGGCCTGCATTGAGGCCCGCGCTGCGCTGGCCGAGCTGAAGCAGGCGGCCGAGCTCATCCCCAACCAGGCGATGCTCATCAACACCATCCCGCTGCTGGAAGCCAAGGACAGCTCGGAAATCGAAAACATCGTCACCACGACCGACCAGCTCTTTCAGTACGCGCAAGGCCAAGACAACGCCGACCCTGCCACCAAGGAAGCGCTGCGCTACCGCACCGCCCTGCAGCGCGGCTATCAGTCACTGAAGGAACGGCCGCTGTGCACCGCCACCGCGGTAGAGGTCTGCCGCACCCTGAAGGGCGTGGACATGGACATCCGCCGCACGCCGGGCACCCAGCTGATCAACGACCGCACGGGTGAGGTGGTCTACACCCCGCCCGAAGGCGAAGCCCGCCTGCGCGACATGCTGGCCAACTGGGAGCGCTTTCTACACAACCAGATCGAGCTGGACCCTCTGATCCGCATGGCCGTGGGCCACTACCAGTTCGAGGCGATCCACCCCTTCACCGACGGCAACGGGCGAACCGGCCGCGTCATCAACATCCTCTACCTGATTCAGGAAGATCTGTTGAACCTGCCCATCCTGTACCTGAGCCGCCATGTGATTGCGCACAAGGCCGACTACTACGGCTTGCTGTCGAGCGTCACGCGCGACCAGGCCTGGGAGCCCTGGCTGCTGTTCATGCTGCAAGCCGTGGCCGAAACATCCAAATGGACCACCGGCAAGATCGCCGCCATTCGCAAGCTGGCCGAGCACACCACAGAATACGTGCGAAACCGGCTGCCCAAGATCTACACGCGCGAACTGGTAGACGTGATCTTTGAGCAGCCGTACTGCCGTATCGGCAACCTGGTGGACAAAGGCATTGCGCAGCGCCAGGCGGCCTCTCGCTACCTGCATGATCTGGCTGCCCTGGGCGTGCTGCGCGAAATGCCATTCGGCAAAGAGAAGCTCTTCATCCATCCCAAGCTGATGCATCTGCTCAGCCGGGACAACAACCAGTTCCAGCCTTACGCCTGAAAGCGCCGATGAGCACCCGGAACGACAACAGGCGCCAGCAGCTGATCGACAAGCTGAAAGAGCTGTTCCGGCTTGACCAGCCAGACCTTGACTTCGGCCTTTATCGCATCATGCATGCGAAGAGCGCTGAAGTGACCCAGTTCGTGGAGAAGGATCTGCTGCCGCAGGTGCAGGCGGCAATCGCGCTGCTGCGAACACTGTCGAAACAGCACTGCTGGACGATGCGGCGCTGCTGGCCCTGGCCGACGAGCTGGCTGCAGCGGGTGTCGCGAATTGGGTGCTGCAGATCGCTCGCACCCAGGGCGCCGCCAGTGCGCTGCCCGCCGTCGGCGCGGACTACCCGTCGCCCGACACGATGCAGCACTTGCGCCAGCGGCTGCCCGCCATGGCGTCGCGGCGGGCCGGAATTCTTGTCGCTGTTCAAGGACGGCAGCGCGGCACCCTCCTAGGCTGCGCGCTGCGACCAGGAGTCCGGACCGTGCATCCCGCCCGGCGTCTACAGCATCCGCCCGACCCGCCCCTGGCGGCGGGAGGGCCTGCGCTTGCCGACGGGGAGAACGGAGCAAGCCGGCGACGATCCGGCTGTCGGCGCCACCCTGCAGGCGCAGGGCAGGGCCTCAGCAACCTGCAGGCCCCGGCACATAGTCGCCCCCGGCGTCGCGCGGTCCGGTTGCTGGCGGGCCGATCCGCTCGATCAGATGGCGGGCCAAGGGTCGCCCGTCGCGGGCCGCCTGGGCCAGGTAGTGCCTGGCCCGTTCGGGATCCCGGGCGACGGACTTGCCGTAGAGGGTCTCCCCGTAGAACAACATCTGCCCGGCCACTTCCGCGGCCACGGTGTCGCCGGCCGCCGCCCGGGCCTCGAACAGCATCAGCGCGTTGGGAAACCGACCGGCGGCGTATTCGGCTTCGGCCGCGGCAGCCTGGTTCTGCCCGTGGACGGGCGTGGCCGTCGCGACGACCAACCAGACGCAGGGGACCGCAAGCAATTTGACAGTGGTACTCATGACCCATCCTTTCACTCAGAAGGTGCAACGACGCCCACAGCCCGCTCCGGCGCCGAACCAGAAAGGCCTGACAGGTTCTGCCAGCGGCAAACGGATGTCACGGGTGCGGACTGCGTCCATGCGTTGTAGGCCCAACGGCGTTAAGTGACCGTTAACATGCCCGCGGAACCGCCCACGCTTGCGCCTGAGTGCCACCGCCGAGGCGCGAGAGGGGGTCGAACCACATGACCTTGTGTCTGCTGGGCCCGCTGCGCTGGGAAGCCGCGGAAGCGGCGCCGCGGCCGCTGCCGGTGGTGTTGCCGGCGGCGCTGCTGCTCGTGCTTGCGCGGCACGGCGAGTGGGTCTCACGCGCCGAGTTGGCGGCCCTCTTCTGGCCCGACCAGGCGGACGAAGCAGCGCTGCTGAACCTGCGCGTCACACTGCACAAGGCGCGCCGCCTGCTCGAAAACATGGGCATCGGCGAACCGATGCAGGCCGAGCGGCGCCGCATACGCTGGTCGCCCCCCACCGACCTGGGTCGCACCGGCCAAGGACATGGGCCGCCGGCGCTGGGCTTCGACCTGCCGCAGTTCGAGCGCTTCGACCGCTGGCTGCGCGACTGGCGCCATGGCTGCAGCGGCCCGTCGCCACACACTGCGACGCTGGGCTCGACCGATCTCGACGACGACGAAGCATCGCCGCCACCGGCTGCCAGCGGCTTCTATGGCCGCCGCGTCGAACTGGCGCGGCTGCGAGCCGCCGACCTGCCGGCGCTCGTGGTGGCGGGCGAGGCGGGGGTAGGCAAGAGCCGGCTCGTCGC
>JACZKT010000158.1 GCA_014859905.1 Rubrivivax sp. | reverse complement strand
GCCGGTGGCCGGCGCCTTCACGCTCGGCAGCACCAGCGCCCACCCCAAGCTGCCGGGCCTGCTGCTGGACCTGCAGGGCTGGGCGCGGGCGCGCCAGATCTATGCCGTGGCCGCCGACGGCAGCGTCGCCAACACCGGCCTGCAGCCGGCCGGGCCCTTTGATGCGCCGACCGATGTCGTGGCCACCGAAGTCATGGTCAAGAGCCACGACGGCGTGGCGGTGCCGATGTCGATCATCCACCGCCAGGGTGTCAAGCTCGACGGCAACAACCCGACGCTGCTCTACGGCTACGCCGCCTACGGCATCACCGAGGAGCCCTTCTTCAGCATCAGCCGGCTGGCCTGGATGGACGCCGGCGGCGTGTTCGCGGTGGCCAACCCGCGCGGCAGTGGCGTCTTCGGCCGCCAGTGGCACGAAGACGGCAAGAAGACGACCAAACCCAACACCTGGCGCGACTTCATCGCCTGCGCCGAGTACCTGGTGGCGCAGGGCTGGACGAAACCGGCGCGGCTGGCGATCTGGGGCGGCAGCGCCGGCGGCATCCTGGTCGGCCGTGCCATGACCGAGCGGCCCGACCTGTTTGCCGCCGTGGTGCCCGACGTCGGCTCGCTCGACCTGGTGCGCGCCGAGACCACGCCCAACGGCGTCCCCAACATCCCCGAGTTCGGCAGCCGCAAGACCGAGGAGGGCTTCCGCGCGCTGCTGGCGATGAGCACCTACCACCAGGTCAAGGACGGCGTGGACTACCCCGCCGTGCTGTTGCCGCACGGCGTCAACGACCCGCGCGTGGAGGTCTGGAACAGCACCAAGACCGCAGCGCGGCTGCTGGCGGCCAGCAAGTCGGGCAAGCCTGTCCTGCTGCGCCTGGACTACGACGCCGGCCACGGCATCGGCAGCACCAAGGGCCAGATGCTCGACGAGCGCGCCGACGTCTTTGCCTTCATGCTGTGGCAGATGGGCGTGCCGGGCTTCGAGCTGAAGCCCTGAAGCCGGCGGGGCTGCGGGCGCCGGCGTCTGTTCGTCCCGGTGGCGCTGCAGCACATCGGCCGGCGCAGGCGGGGTGCGGCGGGCCCGACCGCGAGCCGCGCTGGGTGGGTGTGGACCCGTACAACAAGCGCATCGACCGTCAGCAACCCAGCTGCGCGGCCAGATCGTCGACGCCGCGCGCCACGCAGTCGAACTCGCCCTCGGCCCACGCCTCCATGGCACCTCCCGGGCCGCGCTCCAGCGGTCGCGGGATGTAGGCCGTGCGCAGCCCGCAGGCCGCTGCGGCACGCAGGTCGCTCGGGTGCGCAGCGACCATCATCAGCTGTTGCGGCGGCAGGTCCAGCAGCCTGGCGGCACCCAGGTAGACCTCGGGGTCGGGCTTGTAGTGGCCGAAGAGTTCGGCCGACAGCACCGCGTCCCACGGCAGCGCGGCATGCTTGGCCATCGCCACCAGCAGCGACAGGTTGCCGTTGGACAGCGTCGTGGTCGTGTACCTCGACTTCAGCCGCGTCAGCCCGGCCACGCTGTCGGGCCACGGTGTCAGGCGGTGCCAGACGAGGTTGAGATCGGTGGCCGCGCTCTCTGACAGAGTGATGCCGCGCGCGGTCAGCAGGCGGTCGAGGATGCGCCGGTGCAGGCCGTCGATGTTGGTCCACGGCAGCGCGCCGCTGCGCACTTCCTGCATCGCCGGCTGGTAGCCGGCGCGCCAGGCCAGCGCGAACTCGCCGCCGTCCACCGGCAGCCCGATGCGCGCCACCTCGGCCACGATCGAGCCGTACCAGTCGACGACGGTGCCGAAGATGTCGAAGGTGAGCGCGCGCACGGGCGGCATGGCGTCGTTGGCCACGTTGTCTACTTCGCCGTGCCCTTGGGCTGGCCGTCGCCGACCTTCACGGTATCGGTGCCGGCCAGGACCGCCTTCTGCCGCGGCGCGGCCAGCGCGTCGACCTTCGGGCCGGTGCTCAGGGCGGTGCGTCGGGACGCGGTCATGCGGACTCCTCGGAATGTTGCGGGGGTGGCCGATGATCATGCAAGACGCGTTTCAGCGGCGGCCATTCCCGGCGGGCTTGTCAGGCTTGCCGGTGCGTCGCCTTGCCAGCGGCGAGCCCGGGGTGCCGGTTCGAGATCTGCTGGCCAAAGGGCCGCCAATCCGGCGCTCTGCCCCACGGGGGGACGCCTAGAATCGGCGGCAATCTGCCTGGGGTGGACGGCCGCACGGCAGCGGCCGGGCGCCCTGTCCACCGCAGCCTCACGGCCGCCCGGCGTCGCCCCGATGACCACCACCGCCCTTTCCGCCCTGTCGCCGCTGGACGGCCGCTATGCACCCAAACTGGCGGCATTGCGGCCTCTGCTGTCCGAATTCGGCCTCATGCACCGCCGCGTGCAGGTCGAGGTCGAATGGTTCATCGCCCTGTCCGACGCCGGCTTTGCCGAGTTCCGGCCACTGAGCGAGGCCGCCCGCGGGCTGCTGCGCGGCCTCGTGCTGCACTTTGCCGAGGCCGACGCGCAGGCCATCAAGGACATCGAGAAGACCACCAACCACGACGTCAAGGCGGTGGAGTACTGGCTCAAGTTGCGCTTCGAAGGCCACGGCGAACTGCAGCCGGCGGGCGAGTTCGTGCACTTCGCCTGCACCAGCGAGGACATCAACAACACCAGCCACGCGCTGATGCTCAAGGCGGCGCGCGACACCGTCATGCTGCCGGCGCTGGACCGGCTGCTGGCCAGGCTGACGCAGATGGCGCATGCGCTGGCCGCCGTGCCCATGCTCAGCCGCACCCACGGCCAGACCGCCAGCCCGACCACGGTGGGCAAGGAGGTGGCCAACGTGGCGGCGCGGCTGGCGACAGCGCGCGCGCGCATCGCCGCGGTGCCGCTGCTGGCCAAGATGAACGGCGCCGTGGGCAACTACAACGCACATCTCGCCGCCTACCCGGGCTTCGACTGGGAGGCTTTCAGCCGCCGCGTCGTCGAGGACCGGCTGGGCCTGGACTTCAACCCGTACACGATCCAGATCGAGCCGCACGACTACATGGCCGAGCTGTTCGACGCCCATGCGCGTGCCAACACGCTGCTCACCGACTGGGCGCGCGACGTCTGGGGCTATATCTCGCTGGGCTACTTCAAGCAGCGCGTGAAGCCGGGCGAGGTCGGCTCGAGCACGATGCCGCACAAGGTCAACCCGATCGACTTCGAGAACGCCGAAGGCAACTTCGGGCTGGCCAATGCGCTGCTGGCGCACATGAGCCACAAGCTGCCGATCAGCCGCTGGCAGCGCGACCTCACCGACAGCACCGTGCTGCGCAACATGGGCGTGGCACTGGGTTATGCGCTGCTGGCCTGCGACAGCCTGGCGCGCGGCCTGGACAAGCTCGAGATCAACCCCGTCGCGCTGGCCGCCGACCTCGACGCCGCCTGGGAGGTGCTGGCCGAGCCGGTGCAGACGGTGATGCGCCGCCACGGCCTGCCCGACCCGTATGCGCAGTTGAAGGACTTCACGCAAGGCAAGCCGATCACGCGCGAGCTGATGCAGGGGTTCATCAAGGCGCTGCCTCTGCCCGCAACCGAGAAGCAGCGTCTGCTGGAGATGACGCCGGCCAGCTACACCGGCCTGGCCGAGCCGCTGGCGCGGAGGTGGTCTTGAACTTCCGCGACCAGCTCGCGGCGTCCGAAGCGCGCAACGCCTCCATGCTCTGCGTCGGGTTGGACCCGGAGCCGGCGAAGTTCCCGCACGCCTGGCGCGGCGATGCGGCGCGCATCTTCGACTTCTGCTCGGCCATCGTCGAAGCCACCCGCGACCTGGTCATCGCCTACAAGCCGCAGATCGCCTACTTCGCCGCGCAGCGCGCCGAAGACCAGCTGGAAAGGCTGATCGCGCACATCCATGCCAGCGCGCCCGGCGTGCCGGTGATCCTGGACGCCAAGCGCGGCGACATCGGTGCCACCGCCGAACAGTACGCACGCGAGGTCTTCGAGCGCTACCAGGCCGACGCGGTGACGCTGTCGCCGTTCATGGGCTTCGATTCGATCGAACCCTACATGCGCTACGCCGGCAAGGGCCTGATCCTGCTGTGCCGCACCTCCAACCCCGGCGGCAGCGACCTGCAGGCGCAGCGCCTGGCCGACGGCAACGAATTGCTCTACGAGCGCATCGCGCGGCTGGCCGCGGGGGCATGGAACCGCGGCGGCCAGCTCGGCCTGGTGGTCGGCGCCACCTACCCGCGCGAGGTGGCGCGGGTGCGTGAACTGGCC
>JACZKT010000017.1 GCA_014859905.1 Rubrivivax sp. | reverse complement strand
AACTCGGCCGAGTAGAGCGCGACGAACAGGCCCTGCCCGGCGCCGATCAGCGTGGTCAGCAGGATGACGGAAACGGCGGGGCGCATGAGCGTTGGGCTTACCAGGTGGTGGCGTCGTCGAGCGTCGACACGTCTTTGGCCGGTCTGGGCAGGTGACCTTCGACCAGCAGCGGGTTGTCCGCCCGCACGAGCTCGTCCTGGTGGATGCGCAGACGGGTCGTGCGCCGGGGCAGGTAGTGGTTGGCCGGCTTGGTGCCCCACTCGGGCATGAGCGCGTAGCCGCCTTGCTCGCGGATCGCGCGCGAGGCTTCGGAATGCGGGTCGTGGATGTCGCCGAAGATGCGCGCCGAGGTCGGGCAGGCCATGACGCAGGCCGGCCTGCGGTCGGCCTCGGCCGCCGAGGTGTCGTAGATGCGGTCGACGCACAGGGTGCACTTCTTCATCACCTTCTGCTGCGCGTCGAACTCGCGCGCGCCGTAGGGACAGGCCCAGGCGCAGTACTTGCAGCCGATGCACTTGTCGTAGTCGACGAGCACGATGCCGTCGCTCTCGCGCTTGTACGACGCACCGGTGGGACACACCGGCACGCAGGGCGGGTCTTCGCAGTGCAGGCAGGACTTCGGGAAGTGCACCGTCTCGGTGTGCGGGTACTGCCCGACCTCGAAGGTCTGCACGCGGTTGAAGAAGGTGCCGCTCGGGTCGGCGCCGTAGGGGTTGCTGTCGCTCAGGGGGCCGGCCGCGCCTTCGGTGTTCCACTCCTTGCAACTGGTCACGCAGGCATGGCAGCCGACGCAGACGTTGAGGTCGATCACGAGGGCGAGCTGGACGCGGCTCACTTCGACCCTCCGCCGCGCAGCGTGCGTCCCAGTGCGGCCAGCAGTCCCGGGCGCCGGGCCATGCCGGGATAGGGGCGCATCGGCTCGAACTGCGGCTGGCTGCGCGCGCTGGCCTGGTCGTCGTCGCGCACGACGCGCACGCGCACGTCGTACCAGCCGGCCTGGCCGGTGATGGGGTCGGAGTTCGAGATCCGGGCACCACCGTGGTCGGCCGGCAGTTCTTCCGAGATCAGGTGGTTGAGCAGGAAGCCCAGGCGCGACTCGTTGGCGTCGGGCGCCAGGTTCCAGGCACCGGCGGCCTTGCCGACGGCGTTCCAGGTCCACACCGTGCCCGGCTCGACCGCCTCGGAATGGCGCGCCATGCCGCGCACCCGGCCCCACTGCGATTCGACCCACACCCAGTCGCTGTCGGCGATGCCCGAGGTGCGCGCCGTCTGGGTGTTGATGAACAGCACGTTGTGGGTGTGGATCTGGCGCAGCCAGGCGTTCTGCGAATCCCAGGCGTGGTACATCGCCATCGGCCGCTGGGTCACGGCCGCCAGCGGGTACTTCTGCTTGTCGGTGACGTGCGACTCCAGCGGCTCGTAATAGAACGGCAGGGGGTCGAAGTAGGTCGCGATGCGCGTTTTCAGGTGCTCGGGCGGCTTGCGCGTGAGGCCCTTGCCCTGGGCCGCGCTGCGAAAGCGCTGCAGCACCTCGGAGTACAGGTGGATCAGGATCGGCTCGGCATAGCGCGTGATGCGGTTCGCGCGCGACCACTCCAGGTAGCCCTGGTTCCAGTTGCGCATGTACTGGAAGCTGCGCGGCAGCTGGTGGTGGTAGACGCAGTTGTTCTGCTGGTACATCTCCCATTGGCGCGGATTGGGCTCGCCGATGAGGAACTTCTCGCCGCCCTTGCCGCGCCAGCCGGCGAGAAAGCCGATGCCCGAGCCGGGCTCGGTCTCCCAGTTGACGATGAAGTCGGGGTAGTCGCGGTACTTGCGGCGGCCGTCCGCGGTGACGAAAGTGGGCAGCTTCAGGCGCGAGCCGAGCTCGATCAGCACCTCCTGGAACGGCTTGCAGTCGCCGCTGGGCGGCAGCACCGGGATGCGCACCGAATCGACCGGGCCGTCGAACTCCGAGATCGGCCGGTCGAGCATCGACATCACGTCGTGGCGCTCGAGGTAGGTGGTGTCGGGCAGCACCAGGTCGGCATACGCCGTCATCTCCGAGTGAAAGGCGTCGGCGACGACGAGGAACGGGATCTTGTACTCACCCTGCTCGTCCTTGTCGTTGAGCATGTGGCGGACTTCGGCCGTGTTCATGGTCGAGTTCCACGACATGTTGGCCATGAAGATCAGCAGCGTGTCGATGCGGTAGGGGTCACCGCGCCAGGCGTTGGTGATGGTGTTGTGCATCAGCCCGTGCACCGACAGCGGGTACTCCCACGAGAAGGCCTTGTCGATGCGCACCGGGCTGCCGTCGTCGTTGACGAACAGGTCGTCCGGGTCGGAGGGCCAGCCCAGCGGCATGCCGTCGAGCGGCCGCATCGGCTGCACCGCGCGCGGGTCGTTGGGCGTGCGCGCGCAGGGTGGGATCGGGCGCGGGAACGGCGCCTTGTGGCGAAAGCCCCCGGGGCGGTCGATGGTGCCCAGCAGCGACATCAGGATCGCCAGCGCCCGGATGGTCTGAAAGCCGTTGGAATGCGCCGCCAGGCCGCGCATCGCGTGAAAGGCCACCGGGTTGCCGGTGACGGTGTCGTGCTCCTTGCCCCAGGCGTCGGTCCAGGCGATCGGCAGCTCGATGCGCTGGTCGCGCGCGGTGATGCCCATCTCGTGCGCCAGGCGCCGTATCGTCGCGGCCGGGATGCCGGTGATCTGCGCCGCCCACTCGGGCGTGTAGTCCCCGACGCGCTCCTGCAGCAGCTGGAACGAGGGCTTGACCGGCGTGCCGTCGGCGAGCTTGAACTCGCCGAGCAGGAAGGGATCGGCGCCCGGCGTGTGGCTGACGACCGCCTTGCCGGTGTGCCGGTCCCACCACAGCTTGTTCTGCGGGTCGTAGCAGGCTTCCTCGGCCGGCACCTCGGTGCGCACGAACATGCCGAATTCGTCGCTGGCGGCGTCGAGGTTGACGAGTTCGCCGCCGTTCGAGTACTGGACGACGAAGTCGCGGTCGTACAGGCCCTTGGCCAGGATCTCGTGGATCACCGCAAGCAGGAACGCACCGTCGGTGCCGGGGCGGATCGGCACCCACTCGTCGGCGATCGCCGAGTAGCCGGTGCGCACCGGGTTGATCGAGACGAAGCGCCCGCCGTCGCGCTTGAACTTGGCAAGCGCGATCTTCATCGGGTTGGAGTGGTGGTCCTCAGCGGTGCCGATCATCACGAACAGCTTGGCGCGGTCGAGGTCGGGGCCGCCGAACTCCCAGAACGAGCCGCCGATCGTGTAGATCATGCCGGCGGCCATGTTCACCGAGCAGAAGCCGCCGTGCGCGGCGTAGTTGGGGGTGCCGAACTGGCGCGCGAACAGCCCGGTCAGCGCCTGCATCTGGTCGCGCCCGGTGAAGAGAGCGAACTTCTTCGGGTCGGTGGCGCGGATGCGGCCCAGACGCTCGGCGAGCAGGGCGTAGGCCTCTTCCCATTCGATGGGCTCGAACTCGCCGGCGCCGCGTTCGGCGCCCGCCTTGCGCCGCAGCGGCCGGGTCAGCCGCGCCGGCGAATACTGCTTCATGATCCCCGACGAACCCTTGGCGCAGATGACGCCCTGGTTGAGCGGGTGGTCGGGGTTGCCGTCGATGTAGCGCACCTTGCCGTCGCGCAGGTGCACGCGGATGCCGCAGCGGCATGCACACATGTAGCAGGTGGTGTTCTTGACTTCGCGCGCCGCCTCGGGATGGGGGTCGGCGATCGGGTCGTGCAGCGGAGCTTGCGCCATGGAGTTCGAGGGTCCCGGTCGGTCGGAAGGAATGTTCTTGGGTGGGGGCGGGACGCAAGCGCGAACGCCACCGACGCGTCCGGCAAAAGGGCCATTGGGCACAAGACCCTGCAGGCGCGTCTATTCCCAACAAGGTGTATGGCGACCTACCCGTCAGGGGTATGGGCTCGTTGCAGCGGCCGGCCCGGCTAGGATGGCGCCGCCGGGGCCGTCACCCTCCAGTGCTCCCGCCACGGCACCTCCCCCGGCAAGCGCCCATGAGCACGCCGGGCCGCCCCAAGCGCGAATCCCGCAGTGCGCAGCAGGAAGCTACCCCGATGAGCCAGAATCCGGTGCCGCCGAACGCCCCCGCATTGCCCGCGCCGGCGGCCGCAAACGCGACGCGCTCGCCCGTGGCCAGCGCAGACTTGCCAGACGGCCCCTTGATCGACGCCGTCAGGCTGCAGGAGGCGATTGCGCTGTTTGCGCGCGAGCGCGACTGGGACCAGTTCCACTCGCCGAAGAACCTGGCCATGGCGCTCACCGCAGAGGTGGGCGAGTTGGTGGAATTGTTCCAGTGGCTGAGCGAGGACGCCTCGCACCGCGTGGCGCACGACCCGGCCACCGCGCGCCGTGTGCGCGACGAGATCGCCGACGTGCTGGTGTACCTGGTGCGGCTGGCCGCGGTGCTGGACGTGGATCTGGACGAGGCCGTGCGCAGCAAGCTCGCCGCCAACGCACTCAAGTACCCCGCCGATCGGGCCAGAGGGAATGCGAAGAAATACACGGGCCTCTAAGCGCCGGCGCCGCGCCTGGCGCCTTGCTGTCTGCTAACAGTCCGCCAAGGGCAGGCTGCGACTCACACCTGCCGCCACGGCAAGCCGTGCTTGCGCCAGCCGCCGAGGTTGCCGCGGTGGTGTTCGGAATCGAGCTCACCCTCGAAGCCCTCGAGCACGTTGCTCACATGGGTGAACCCGTGCTTTTCCAGCTCCACCCCAGCGTCGATCGAGCGCTTGCCGCTGCGGCAGATCAGGATGATCGGCCGGTCCTTGCGGCCGGCCATGCGCAGCACGTCGTCGGCGAAATGCGGGTTCACCTCGAACTCGGGCGCCGTATTCCACTCGACATTGATGGCGTCGACCGGGTGGCCGACATAGTAGAACTCGACCTCGGTACGACAGTCGATCAGCAGCGTATTCGGGCTCTCCGTGATGATCTCGTAGGCTTTGGTGGGATGCAGGTTGTCCATCGCGCGCTCCGTTTGGCGCGTATTGTCATCAATGGCAGGCGCTCGGGTTGGAACATCTGCTCATATGCATATTCATTGCATCCTGGGTGCGCGAACCGGCTCATCCATGTCCCGGCATGACGTCTACGGCTTCTTCGGCGTCTTGTATTCGGCTTCCTTCTGGAACGGTGCCCAGACGGTTTCGTAACCGACGAACCCCTTTTCATTTGGCGCCATCTGACGCGTCGTCAGATAGCGCGTCACGCCGTCAGGAACCTTGGTGGGGGGCTGCTTCTGCTCGCTCATAAGTCACCTTTCTTGCCGTGAAGTGAGGACTGCAAATGCGATCGACAATGACCGAAGTGCGTCCGATGCCATTCAATACCGCCGCTCAAACAGGTCTCAAGAGCGACGGGTCGACATCGGCGCCCGCATCGACCGCCCGGCCCGCTCTTGTCTCCACCGCAGTCGCGTCGCGCACGGTCAGTATCTCGAGCACAAAGACGACCTCTCTGCCGCAAAGCGGATTGTTGCCATCGACCGTCAGTGTCTCGTCGTCCATCTGCGTCACGAGAAAGCTGCGGGTCTGACCCTTGTCGTTCTCCATGAGGATGGAGGTGCCGACTTGCCGATACTCCTCGGGGACGTTCTCGATGTGATCGGAAAAAACCAGCGACTCGTCCCTGGGGCCGAAGATCTGATTGCCATCGATCGCCACTTCGATGACGTCGCCAGCGGACTTGCCCTCGAGCTCCCTATGGACCGAAGGGGCCAGGATTTCATTGTGTCCGTGTACATAGCCCAACGGGAACTCGACCCTGGTGAGGACATGCCCCGACTTCCTGTCGGTCACCTTGTAGGTCAGCTCGACAAACTTGCCGTC
>JACZKT010000157.1 GCA_014859905.1 Rubrivivax sp. | reverse complement strand
GCTCAAGGCCCTGGCCGGGCCTTTCCCCGACGTGCGGTTCTGCCCGACGGGCGGCATCACGCCGCAGACCGCGCCGCAGTTCCTGGCGCTGCCGAACGTGTTGGTCTGCGGCGGCTCGTGGCTGACACCGGCGGCTGCGGTGGCGGCGGCGGACTGGGGCCGCATCACGCAACTGGCGCGCGCCGCGGCCAGCCTGGAGCGGGCGCCTATTTCAGCGGTTTGATGGCGCCGCAGTCGGCCGCGATCCAGCGGCCGCGGGTCTGCATTTCCATGCGTTCGGGCTGGCCCTGAACGGCGGTGTTGATGACCACGTTGCCGCTGTGCGCCTTGCTGCTCTCGAAGGTGTACTCGCCTTCGCCGCTGGTCGGCGGGTCACCGGTGCAGGAGAACTTGAAGCGCACCTTGTTGCCGCTGCGCTCCATCGCGGTTTGCTTGCAGCGGCCGTCGTGCTGCGGCATTTCGTCGCGCGCCGCCTGCTCGGGCGTGATGCAGATGCGCACGGTGTTCGGCTGGCCAACGGCCATGCCGACGCCCTTGCCGGCCATCATCTGTTCCATCATCTTGCGCTGGTCCGGCGGCAGCTTGGCCATCTGCTGCTGCATTTGCGCCATGCCTTGCTCCATGCGGCCGCTTTGCGACTTCATCGTCACCGACTGTTCCCACAGGCCCGGTGTGAGCTTCTGCGACCAGGCGGGGGTGCTCAGGCAGGCCAGCAGCAGGGTGGCGGCCAGGGGCAGGTATTTCATGACGGTTCCTCGGTGGGTGGCGTTAGGGGGTGTCGCACCAGGTTGGCCATGGCGAGAGGCTCGCCGACGTCGGCGCCTGCCGCCAGACCGGCGGCCACGCCCAGGCGGTCGGCCTGGCTGCGGTTCTGGCTGACCTTCCACTTGCCGACCAGGCGCGTGACGGGAATGCGGATGCCGACGATGGCGCGCAGCATCTGCTGGATATAGTCTGCAGGTGCGTCGTCGACGGACCAGGGCGCCGGACGCGGTGCCTCGTGGTGGTCGGTGAGGCGGCCGACCAGGGCGCGCAGCCAGGGTGCGTCGTCGACCGCTTCGAGCACGCCATGGGCGTGCACGACGGCGTAGTTCCAGGTCGGCACGACCTTGTGCGCGGCGGCCTTGCTCGGGTACCACGAAGGCGACACATAGGCCTGCGGGCCGCTGAACAGGGCCAGCACCGGTGTGCCGGCGGCGACGCGCCACAACGGGTTGGCGCGTGCCACGTGGCCGAGCAGCGTGCCGTACTCGCCCGCCGCCGGGTCGAACTGCAGCGGCACGTGGTCGGCGGTCAGGCCCCCGGGCCCGCTGCTCACCAGCGCGGCCAGCGGATGCTCGCGCATCAACGCGTGCAGCGCGGCCGGGTCGTGCTGCTCGAAGTGCGGGGGCAGGTACATCGCGGCCCAGTCACGGGATCGTGCGCGCAGTGCCTACCAGCTGCCGACGTTGGGCATCGACAGCCACGGCTCGGCCGGTGCCAGCGCGGTGCCGGCCTGCAGCAGTTCGATCGAGATGCCGTCGGGCGAGCGCACGAAGGCCATGCGGCCGTCGCGCGGCGGGCGGCTGATCGTCACGCCGTGGTCGGCCAGGCGCTGGCAGCTGGCATGGATGTCGTCCACGGCATAGGCGAGGTGGCCGAAGTTGCGGCCGCCGGTGTAGACCTCGGCGGTGCCGTCGGGCGCGGGCCAGTTGTAGGTGAGCTCGATCTGCGCCGAGCGGTCGCCTGGTGCGGCCAGGAAGACCAGCGTGTAGCGGCCGGGCTCGGAGTCGCGCCGCGACAGCATCTCCAGGCCGAGGGCGTCGCGGTAGAAGCGCAGCGAAGCTTCGATGTCGGTCACGCGGACCATCGTGTGCAGGTATTTCATGGCGCGCATTGTCGCGCCTGCGCGCCGGTCTTGTCCCCGCTTGCCTTGCCCGCAGCGTCGCGCCGGGTCAGCGGCCCACGCCGGCCAGCACCGCCGCGCCCAGCGACGCGAACACCACGGCGGCGATGCGGTGCACCCAG
>JACZKT010000156.1 GCA_014859905.1 Rubrivivax sp. | reverse complement strand
CCGATGGCGCGCGCGGCGCGGCGGCCGGCACCCATGGCCAGGATCACGGTGGCGGCGCCGGTCACGATGTCACCGCCGGCGAAGACGCCGGGCACGCTGGTGGCCTGGGTGGCCGCATCGGCGACGATGTAGCCCCACTTGTTGAGTTCCAGTCCCGGCGTCGACTTGGTGACGATCGGGTTGGCCTTGGTGCCCAGGGCGTAGATCACGGTGTCGCAGTCGAGATCGATGAACTCGTCCTGCGGGATCGGCTGCCGGCGGCCCTTGGCGTCGGGCTCGCCGAGCACCATCTTCTGCGCCTTCATGCCGCGCACGTTGCCGTCGGCATCGGTCAGGATCTCCACCGGGCCGTGCAGGAAGAAGAATTCGATGCCTTCCTCCTTGGCATGGCGCAGTTCCTCGATGCGTGCCGGTGCCTCGGCCTCGGAGCGGCGGTAGACGCAGCGCACGGTCGGTATGCCCAGGCGCTTGGCCACGCGCAGGCAGTCCATCGCGGTGTTACCGGCGCCGATCACGACCACGCTCTTGCCCAGCGTGACCGGTGTGTCCAGATAGGGGAACTTGTCGCCGCCCATCAGGTTGACGCGGGTCAGGAACTCGTTGGCCGAATAGACCTGGCCGGCGAATTCACCGGGGATGCCCAGGAAGGCCGGTGCGCCGGCGCCGACGCCCACGAAGACTGCGTCGTAGCCCATCTCGCCGGTCAACTGCAGCACCGTGAAGGTCTTGCCGATGACCTTGTTGGTCTCGAACTTGACGCCCATGGCCTTGAGCGTGTCGATCTCGCGGCTGATGATCTCGCGCGGCAGGCGGAACGACGGGATGCCGTACTGCAGCACGCCGCCGACGACGTGCAGGGCCTCGTAGACCGTGACGTCGCAGCCGTAGCGGGCAAGGTCGGCCGCCACCGCCAGCCCGGACGGGCCCGAGCCGACGATCGCCACACGCCCCAGGCAACGTTCGAAGCGCGCCGCCTCGGCCTTGTGCGGCCTGGCGCTGTCGCCGACGAAACGCTCCAGCCGACCGATGGCCACCGCCTCGAGCTTGCGGCCGACGACGCACTGCGCCTCGCACTGCGACTCCTGTGGGCAGACACGTCCGCAGACCGACGGGAACAGGTTCGACTCGTTGATGACGGCCAGCGCGCCGTCGACGTCGCGCACCAGCAGGTGGCGGATGAAGCGCGGGATGTCGATCGACACCGGGCAGCCCTCGATGCACGCCGGCTTGCTGCACATGATGCAGCGCTCGGCCTCGTTCAGCGCGTCGGCCATCGAATAGCCGAGGTTGACTTCCTTGAAGTTGCGCGAACGCTCCAGCGGATCGCGCTCGGGCATCTTGGTCGCCAGCGGCGCCAGGTCCTTGTACTTCTTGTAGTTGGTCTTGCCCTGTTCGAAGAGCAGCTTCTCGACACTGCACACATGCGCATAGTCGGTGTTCGCCGCCGCCTCCTCGCCCTTGAAGCGCTTCTGGCGCAGCAGCAGTTCCTTGAAATCGACCTGGTGGCCGTCGAAGTCGGGGCCGTCGACGCAGGCGAACTTGATCTCGCTGCCCACCGTGACGCGGCACGAGCCGCACATGCCGGTGCCGTCGACCATGATCGCATTCAGCGACACCATGGTCTTGACGCCGAACGGCCGTGTCGTTTCGACGCAGGCGTTCATCATCGGCAACGGGCCGATGGCGATGACGAGGTCGGGTGAGGCGTCCTCGAGGACTTCCTTCAGCGCCGAAGTCACGAAACCCGGCTTGCCGTAGCTGCCGTCGTCGGTGCAGACGATGAGGTTGTCGCAGTAGCGGCCGAACTGCTCTTCCCAGAACACCAGGTCTTTGTTGCGAAAACCGATGATGCCGGTGGTGCGGTTGCCTGCCTCCTTGAACGCGCGCAACTGGGGGTAGACGGGGGCCACGCCGAGGCCGCCGCCGACCAGCACCACGTGCCCGGCCTGGCTCACGTGCTGCGGCAGGCCCAGCGGGCCGACGAAGTCGGCGATGCTGTCGCCGGCCTTGTAGTGGTCGCGCATCTCCTGCGTCGTCTTGCCCAGGGCCTGGATCACCATCGTGATGGTGCCCTTGTCGCGGTCGTAGTCGGCCACGGTGAGCGGAATCCGTTCGCCGCCCTCGTGCAGGCGCAGCATGACGAAATGCCCGGGTTCGGCCGCGCGAGCGACGTCGGGTGCCATGACCTCCCACAGGAAGGTCGTGTCGGAGAACGCTTCGCGGCGGATGATGGGGTACATGTCGGGTCTTCTCGGTCCGTCAGAACTTCGGGCGGGTGCGCGCACGGGCCAGGCCAGTGCCGCGCGATCATCGGCGCAAGCCTGCGGCAGGCTCTTAACTTAGATCAAGAGACGGGGAGGCTGCGGCGGCCGGACGCTGGCGCGGATCGCGTGCAGGTGGCCATGGGCTGCGGCCGGCGGGGCAGGCTTCAGCCGCAGCCCGCCTGGATGGCGGGCCGCCGGCGGCGCGCGGCCGGGGGTGAACGGGCCACCAGCGCACGGTGCACGGCGCCGTGCATGTCCCAGGCCACCTGCAGCTGCATCCAGAACACGGCCTCGTTGCCGAAGTAGGCCGCCAGTCGCACGGCGGTGTCGGGCGTGATGGCACGGCGGCCGTTGATCAGCTCGTTGACGCGCCGGCGCGAGATGCCCAGTGCGGCGGCGAGACCCGTCTGGCTGATATGCAAGGGCGCGAGGAAGCGCGTGTGCAGGAACTCGCCCGGCTGCGGCGGGCGCCGCACCGGCCACGACAGGTGCGGCGGTCTCCCGCGCCACGGCTGCAGCGCGATGGGTTCCGTCGCTTCACGGCACGGCAAGGCGGTCGCCACCCTCTGCAGCAGGTGCCCTCAGCGGCGCGGTTCGCTCTTGAACATGCGGATGCCGTTGACCATCGTGCTGATGATCGTGCTGCGGCCCACGATGTCCTGACGGATCGCCATGTACATGTGGATCAGGGTGAACAACACCACGTACCACATCGCCAGGTGGTGCACGGTGCGCACCGCCTGCGGCGTGCCCAGCAGCACCGTCACCCAGCCGAAGGCGTTCATCCAGCCGCTGCCCCAGCCGTAGGCCTGCGCGTAGAGGCCGAGGCCGGTGACGATGAGCACGATGGTGCCGAGCGTGAACAGGAAGAACATCCCGGCCAGGGCCAGGGGGTTGTGGCCGACCCAGCGCTCTTCGTGCCGGGTCAGGAAGAGGTAGGAGCGGATGTCGCCGAACAGGCCGCGCCAGTATGCGGGGCTCCACAGCGGCGGCAGGAAGATCTCGCGCGCATGGTGGTTGCCGGCGAAGATCCAGTAGATGCGCACGACGAAGGCGACGATCAGGATCATCGCCGTCACGAAGTGGATGGTGCGGATCCAGCCGAACAGGAAGCTGAATGTCGCTTCACCGCCGATCGATGGTGGCGGCGCGCCTATCAAGTACCCGGTGACGCCGAGCACCACGAAGCACACCACGGTCACCCAATGCCAGATGCGCACCGGTGCCTCGTAGACGTACACATCCTCCAGCGGGCCGCCGACGACCCTGCCGGTCCAGCGTTCGACTTGCATCGTCTTCTCCTCGGGCTCAGCGCACCTGCACCGAAACGAGCTCCTTGCCTTCGGGCGACATGACGTGCGTCGCGCAGGCCAGGCAGGGGTCGAAGCTGTGGATCGTGCGCAGGATCTCCAGCGGCTGTTCGGGGTTGACCATCGGCGTGTTCAGCAGCGCGGCCTCGTAGGCGCCGATCTGGCCCTGGGCGTCACGCGGGCCCGCGTTCCAGGTCGTGGGCACCACGCACTGGTAGCTGTCGATGCGCTTGTCCTTGATCTTCACCCAGTGCGCCAGCGCGCCGCGCGGCGCCTCGCACGGCGCCACGCCCTTGGCTTCGGCGGGCCAGCTCGAGGGCTCCCACTTGTCGATGTTGGCAGTGCTCAGGTCGCCGGCCTTGATGTTGGCGATGAGCTGGTTGTAGAAATACTTCATCTTGTGCGCGGCCCACGATGCCTCCAGCCCGCGCGCCGCGGTGCGGCCCAGGGTGGAGAAGAGGGCGGTGATGGGCACGTCCAGGGTCTTCAACACCATGTCGACCTGGGCCTTGATGTCCTCGCGGCCGCGCGCATAGCCGACGATGTAGCGCGCCAGCGGCCCCACCTCCACCGGGTGGCCTTTCCAGCGCGGCGACTTGACCCAAGAGTACTTGGCTGATTCGTCGAAGTTCTCGACGTTCAGCCGCGTGCCCTTGGTGCCCTTGCCGAGCTCGAAGTTGGGCACCGTGACGCCGTCGAAGGGATGCAGGCCCTTGGTCTCGTCGCCCTGTTTGTACCAGGAGTGGGTGACCCATTCCTGCACCTGATCGGCAGCCTTCAGGTCGACGTCGAGCACCTCCTTGAGGTTGCCGCCGATGATCACGCCCGAGGGCAGCAGCATGCTCTTGTTGGAGTAGTCGTTGGCGATGTCGGGGAACTCGCCGTAGGACATGACGTTGGTGCTGGCCAGGCCGCCGCCCCACTTCGCCCAGTCCTTGTAGAAGGACGCGATGGCCAGCAGGTCGGGTATGTAGACCTGGTCGATGAAGGCGATCGTGCGGTCGATGATGCTGCCGACCATGTTCAGGTAGAACATGTTGATGGCACCCACGGCGCCGGTGTCGTTGACATTGATCGAGCAGGGTACGCCGCCCACGAGCCAGTTCGGGTGCGGGTTCTTGCCGCCGAAGATGGTCTGGATCTTGACGATTTCCTTCTGGAAGTCCAGCGCCTCGAGGTAGTGCGTGGTGGCCATCAGGTTGGCTTCGGGCGGCAGCTTGTAGGCCGCGCTGCCCCAGTAGCCGTTGGCGAAGATGCCGAGCTGGCCGCTGTCGACGAACTTCTTCAGCCGGTTCTGCACCTCGCGGAAGTAGCCGGGGGAGGAATTCGGCCACGGCGAGATGCTCTGCGCGAGCTCTGACGTCTTCTTCGGGTCGGCCTTCAGCGCCGAGACCACGTCGACCCAGTCCAGCGCATGCAGGTGGTAGAAGTGCACCAGGTGGTCCTGAGCGAACAGCGTGGCATGCATCAGGTTGCGGATGATGTTGGCGTTCTTCGGGATCTGGATGGCGAGCGCGTCCTCCACCGAGCGCACCGACGCCAGCGCGTGCACGCCGGTGCAGACGCCGCAGATGCGCTCGACGAAGGCCCAGGCGTCGCGCGGATCGCGGCCCTTGAGGATGACCTCCAGGCCGCGCCACATGGTGCCGGTGGACACGGCATTGCGGATCACGTTGTTGCTGTCGACGTTGACCTCGATGCGCAGGTGTCCTTCGATGCGCGTGATGGGGTCGACGACGATGCGCTTGCCGCTGTTGTCGAGCGTGAAGCCTTGGGTCTCGATGGTTGCCATGATTTACTTCTCCACCGTGCTGACTTGGTCGTTGGCATGCTTGCTGCGCGCCTGCCGGATGGCGGTGACCGCGGCGTGTGCGGCGATCGCCGCACCGGCGCCGACGGCGGCGGTGAGGCCGATCCTGTCGGCCGTGCCCTCGGCGCCACCCAGACCCGGTATGCCGATCGACGTCAGGTGGCTGTAGAAACCGCCCTTGTCCCAGAAGTCGTCCTCGGAGCAGCCGATGCAGCCGTGGCCGGCCTGGATCGGGAACGACAGACCTTCGTTCCAGCGCGTGGCCGAGCAGGCGTTGTAGGTGGTGGGGCCCTTGCAGCCCATCTTGTAGAGGCAGTAGCCCTGGCGCGCCCCGGCGTCGTCGAAGTGCTCGACGAACTGCCCGGCGTCGAAGTGCGGGCGGCGGTAGCACTTGTCGTGCACGCGCTGGCTGTAGAACATCTTGGGCCGGCCCTGGGCGTCGAGGTCGGGCAGGCGGTCGAAGGTCAGGATGTAGGTCACGACGCCGGTCATCACCTCGGCGATCGGCGGGCAGCCAGGCACCTTGATGATGGGCTTGTCGGTGATCACCTTGTGCACCGGCGTGGCCTTGGTCGGGTTGGGCTTGGCGGCCTGCACGCAGCCCCACGACGCGCACGAGCCCCAGGAAACGATGGCTTTGGCGTCCTTGGCGACGTGACGCAGTTTCTCGACGAAGGGCTTGCCGCCGGGGATGCAGTAGATGCCGTCGTCGGCCAGCGGCGGGTTGCCCTCGACGGCCAGGATGTAGTTGCCCTTGTACTTGCTGATCGTTTCCTCCAGCGCCGCTTCGGCCTGGTGGCCGGCGGCGGCCATCAAGGTATCGCTGTAGTCCAGCGAGATCATCGACAGCACCACGTCCTTGGCCAGCGGGTGCGAGGAGCGGATGAACGATTCGCTGCAGCAGGTGCACTCCAGCCCGTGCAGCCAGACGACCGGCGTGCGCGGCTTGGTCTGCATCGCGGTGGCGATCTGCTGCGCACCGGCGTCGCCCAAGCCCAGCGAGGCCGCGGTGAGGCTGCAGAACTTGACGAAGCTGCGGCGGGAGATGCCCTGCCTGCGCATCAAGTCGTAGTAGGTCTCGAACATCTTGTCTGCTCCTGCGTTGGGTGCGCGTTGAGCGACGCGCGGGCTCTGAGGAATCGCGCTCTGTCCTGTCAATGGGCCGTATTGGGAACCTTGGCAGGCGTTGCAGGTTGATCAGCGTCAATGAATGCGTGCTGCCGCTGTCGCACCCTCGACGCAGGCTTGAACGCCACGCGGCCGACAGCCGCCGCTGCCCCCGTTCGAGCCAGTTCACCGTGTCGATGAACCAGCCCCCATCGCCAGAGCGTGCCGCGGAAGCGGCCATCGCGCAGGTCCTCGCAGCCGAGCGGGCGGCGCGTGAGGCCATGGCCTCGGCACGTCTGGAAGCCGCCCACATCGGCGAGCAATCGCGGGCCCAGGTGCGCGGCCTGGCAGAGCGCACGCAGCGACGCATCCGCCGCCTGCGCACGGCCTTCGAGCGCCGCACCGACACCGAGGTGGCGGCATTGCGAGCGCAGGCCGCAGCCCTGGTGGCGCCACACGAGTTCGGCAGCGACGAGGCCGCTCGTGTCGACGAGGCCGTGGCCAGGCTGGCGGCACAGCTCACCGGAGCAGCGCCGTGATCGCCGCCGGCAGCCTGGAGTACGCGCACGCCCGCATCTGGGCCCGTCACGGCCAACGGCCCGATGATGGGTTGTGGCGTCGCATCGAAGCCACGCGCGAGCTGGCCACGCTGCTCGAGTTGGCACGCGGCAGCTCGCTCGCCTGCTGGGTGGCGGGTGTCGGCCCGGCCGCCGATGTGCACGCGATCGAAGCGGCCGTGCGCCGCCACTGGCGCGAGCGCGTGGCCGAGGTGGCATCGTGGATGGCACCGGCCTGGAGCCGGGCCATCCTCTGGTGTGGCGTGCTCGTCGACCTGCCGGTGCTGCAGCATCTGGCGCGCGGGGGGGCCGCGCTCGAGTGGATGACCGAGGACCCACAACTGCGCGGTCTGGTCGACGGCAGCCTGCCGGCCAGTGCTCCCTTGCGCACGCTGCTCGAAGCGGCGCGGGCCGAGCCCCAGCGTCTGCTGCCGCTGTGGCGCGCGGCATGGCAGCGCTGCCTGCCGCGCACGGCCGGGCGTGATGCCGTCGAAGACCGGTTGATGCCGCTGCTGGCCTCGCATGCAGCGGCCTTCGGCGGGCCGCAGACAGTGGACGGCTGGGCGCTGCGCCGCAGCCTGCAGACGCGCCTGGTCCTGCTGCTGCGGCGCACCCTGGCCGAGCCGGCGACGGCCTTCATCTACCTGGCGCTGTCGGCGCTGGAGTTCGAGCGTGTGCGCGGTGAACTGTTGCGGCGCGCGGCCTTCCCGCAGCGCTCGCCCGCGCCATGATCCTAGAAACCGCAGTTGACCGCTTTCCTCCGCTGGCATCACCGCATGAACATTGAGATTTGCGCGCACGACCGCCTTCACGGTTTGGGTGAGAGCGCTACGCACCCGATTGAGCCGCGCTGCGGCGCGCTGGCCGCGTTGCTCCTCCTCGCGGGCATGAGCCCGCAGCGTCGTCGCGCCTTGCCAGCGCGCCGCAGCGCAGCCCACTCGGGCGCGTCCAACTGCGGTTTCTAGGATGATCCGGCCCCGCCCCGCACGCTGGTTCGAGCTCCTGGTGGCGCGCGACGACGCCACGGTGGCGCTGGCGGCACTGGCCGCCACCGGTGCCGTGGAACTGGAAACGCGCAGCGGCGCCGAGTTGCCGGCCAGCTTCGACGGCTTGCGACCCTTGCTGCAGCAGTTCGGTGAACTGTCGCTGCGCTACCGCGCGTACTGGCCTGCCGACGGCCTGCGGGCGTCGGCCTTCCCGGAGCCGCCGCAGGCCACGCTGGAACGCTGCCTGGCCCATATCCGCGCCTGGGCGCAGGTGGCCGAAGCGCTGATCCGCCGCTGGCAGCAAGGCGAGGCGGCGCGGGCCGAACTCGTGCGCTGGCGCACGGCGGTGGCGCAACTGGGCGACGGTGTCGTCGACCTGGCGCAGGC
>JACZKT010000016.1 GCA_014859905.1 Rubrivivax sp. | reverse complement strand
CGTCAGCACGGCGCTGCAGCGTGCCTGCGGCGTCGTCCTCGTAGCGGTCGATGCGCAGACCCCGCTTCGCCGCCAGCGACAGGAACCACAACATGTGGCAGCTGGCCAGCGAGGCGACGAACATCTCCTCGGGGTCGACGGCGCTGGCGTCCGACAGCGGCAGCGGCACCACGCTGGGCGAAGACGAGCCGGCGATCACGGCGCCGCCGTCGAAGCGCAGCAGGTGGCGGCGGCTGTAGCGGTTGTCGGTGAAGGCCTCGAGCGGATCGCGCTGCCAGGCGACGTGGGCGGTGTATTCGGACATCATGCTTCCCGCAATGGTCAAGCCGCGATGCTGCCACGACGCGGGCGCATGCGATGATGAGCCCATGATCACACTGCACTACCACCCCGGCAACGCCAGCTTCACGCCGCACGTTCTGCTGCACGAGATCGGCGCGCCCTTCGAACTGCATCTCGTGAACCGCGCGCAGGGCGAGCACAAGTCGCCCGCCTACCTGGCGCTGAACCCGAACGGCTTGATCCCGGTGCTGGCCGACGGCGACCTGGTGCTCTACGAGACCGCGGCGATCTGCCTGCACCTGGCCGACACGCATCCGGCGGCGCAACTGGCGCCGCCGCTGGGCAGTGCCGAGCGGGCGCATTTCTACAAATGGCTGGTGTGGCTGACGAACACGCTGCAGGCCACGCTGTTGCACTACTTCTACCCTGAGCGCATGGTGGACGAAGGCAACACCACCGGCGCAGCGCAGGTCAAGGCCCACTCGCAGGCCCGCGTGCACGGCTACCTGGCGCAGATCGACGCCCAACTCGCGGGCCACGGCGGGCCCTGGCTGCTGGGCGAGCGCTACAGCGCCGTCGACCCCTACGCCTTCATGCTGTGCCGCTGGACACGCGGCTTCAGCGAGCGGCCGGCGCGCGAGTACGCGCACATCGGGCCCTTCCTGCAGCGTGTGCTGGCGCGGCCAGCCGTGCTGCGCGCGATCGCCACCGAGCAACTGCCCGCGCCGCTGGTCTAGTAGTCCGTTTCACCAAAGGCATTACGAAATGAAACCGATGGATTTTTTCGCCAGGCTAGGCGCAGACCCGCAGCCGCACTGGCAGTGCGGCAAGGGGCTGCAACGACGCATGGCGGAAAAAGACGCGGTTTCAT
>JACZKT010000155.1 GCA_014859905.1 Rubrivivax sp. | reverse complement strand
CTCATCGCCCACCCACCGCCTGGTGGCTCATGCCGCGCGCCGCCCGAACAGCCCCTGCGGGCGCAGGGCCAGCACCGCGATCAGCAGCGCGAACGACAGCATGCTCTTGGCCGACGGCGTGATGATCAGCCCGGCCACGGCTTCCGACACGCCGATCAGCACCCCGCCGGCCAGCGCACCGACCATCGAGCCCAGGCCGCCGATGATGACGATGATGAAGGCCAGCAAGGTATAGCCGGGCCCGGAGATCGGCGTCACGTCGACCAGCAAGGTCATCAGCACACCGGCCGCACCGACACAGGCACAGCCCAGGCCGAAGGTCAACGCGTACAGGTGCGGCACGTTCAGCCCGACGATCTGCGCGCCCAGCAGGTTGTCGGCGCAGGCGCGGATGGCACGGCCGAAGGCGGTGTAGCGGAAGATCGCGAACAGCACCGCGCACACCGCCAGCGCCGCCGTCGCGCAGATCACCCGCACCTTGTCGATCAGCAGCGGCCCGATCTCGTAGGACTCGAGCGAATAGCCGACCTGCACGTTGCGCGCGTCGGGGCCGAAGCCGATCAACAGGCCATTCACCAGCACCAGTGCCACCGCCAGCAGCAGCATGAACTGCGAGTGCTCGGGCCGGTGGATGAACGGGTTGATGAGCACGCGCTGCAAGGCGTAGCCGAAGGCGAAGAACGCCAGCGCCACCGGCACCAGCAGCCACAAGGGGTCGACCTGCAGGGCGGCGAACAGCAGCACCGTGGCGTACATCGCCATGGTCATGACTTCGCCATGCGCGAAGTTGACGATGCGCACCACGCCGTAGATGACCGACAGGCCGAGCGCCATCAGCCCGTAGACCAGGCCGGTCAACAGGCCGCTGATGACGATGTTGACTACGGCGTCGAGGGGCATGGCGTGCCGGCTGGGGACCTCAGGCGGGCACGACTCATGTCTTCGCAGCCTCTCAGACCTTGCCCCAGCCGGGCATCGGGAACACCGGCCTGCGCTCGGCACTGGCCGCCGGCAGCACCACCACCGGCCTGCCGCCCAGGTTCTGCACGCAGGCCGAGCCGATGTCGTCGTTCTGGCCTTCGGCGCTGAACTTGATCGGGCCGCCGAGCATCATGCGTTGGCGCAGGTCGGTGCTGCGCAGGGCGGCGGCCAGCGCGCCGCCGTCGGTGCTGCCGGCGCGCTTGAAGGCATCGCCGACGATCATCATCGCCTCGAAGGTGAAGCCGACGTTCAAGGCATGGAAGACCAGCGTCTCCTTCGGGAACTGCTTCTTCATCGCCGCTTCGACGACCTTGGTGACATCGGCCTTCCGGTTGTACCAGGGCACGTTGGACAGGCAGTACTCCGAATACTTGCCCAGCGTTTCGAAGAAAGCCTGCTCGTACATGCCGGGTGACCCCGGGCTGATGACGCCCATCGGGTTGTAGCGCTGCTTGACCATCTCGCGTATCAACAAGATGGCGTCGTTCAGCCGGCACACGACCATCACGAAGTCGGCATTGGTGGACTTCGCCTTGGCTACCTCCACCGACAGGTCGCGCGCGGCCGGGTCGTAGCCGATTTCCTCCACCACCTTGAACGGCAGGTAGTCCAGCCTGGGCAAGGTGGCCTTGATGCCGCCGGTCATCGCCGTGCCGAAGGTGTCGTTGACGTGCATGAACACGGCCGTGCGCGGTGCGGTGCCGGTGGCCTGGAACAGGTCGCGGAACTGCGAAAGACCGTTGCGCACGAGCTGCGGCGCGGTGGGGAAGTTGCGGAAGACGTACTTGTAGCCCTGCTTGGTGATCTGGGGCGCGGCGGCAATGTTGACGATGAACGGCACCTTGCGCTGTTCGGCCACCTGGGCGATGGCCGCGCTGGCGCCAGAGTCGAATGCACCGACCAGGATCTGCGCACCATCGTTGACGAGTTTCTCGGCCCTTGAGCGCGCTTCCTCGACCTTGGACTCGAAGTCGGCGTTCATCAGCTCGATCTCGACGCCGTACATCTGCTGCACCAGCGCCGGCGCGATGTCGGCGCCCATCTGGCACGACTGGCCGATCTTGGCCAGGTAGCCCGAGCGCGGCAGCAGCACGCCGACCTTGAGCTTGCGCGCCTGCGCGCGCACCACGCCAGGGGCGCCGATGACGGCAGCGCTGGCCGCCAGGCGGTTGAAGCCGCGTCTGGAAAACGAACTCATCGTGGGGCTCTCCTGCAGGCTGCGGGCTCCGGCTGGAGCCGAATGAACGTCCGTGCGCAGACCGTAGCATGCCGGCACCAGGCTTGAAATAGGGGCAATACTGGATCGGGCGCCGGCCGCGCGGCCCAAGTGACTTGTGGCATTGGAGAACCGAATGTCAATAGTGGTCGACAAGCGCCGCACGGAATGCCCACCTGGCCTCCCGATTGCCGGCATACAGATGGACCCCTATCGCCTCATGAATGCGCGGCCGCCGAGCGTTGCGCCGGTGATGTAGCAATCGCTCCAGATCGCCGTTGCAAGTCCGCAGCACCGGCGCAGCGCCTGCAGCCGCAAAGGTGCCCGCAAGCCTGCATTGCTGTCGCCGGATCATCGCGTGCAAGCCATTGATTACCATGCACAAATGGGTTTGCAGGCAAGCGCGCCGCTACCTCGTCCGTCCCACCATCGTCTGGACCGACTGAGAAGAAATTAGTGCAATCAAATCAATCGTTTAGCCCCTGGCGTCTGTGTACGGCCCCAATGCTGGACTGGACCGATCGCCACTGCCGCGCTTTCCACCGCCTCATCACCCGCCGCGCGCGCCTGTACACCGAGATGGTGAGCACCGGGGCGCTGCTGCATGGCGACGTGCCGCGCCACCTGGACTTCAATGCCGAGGAACACCCGGTGGCACTGCAACTCGGCGGCAGCGATGCGGCCGACCTGGCGGCCTGCGCGAAGCTGGCCGAGCGCTGGGGCTACGACGAGGTCAACCTCAACTGCGGCTGTCCCAGCGAACGCGTGCAGCGCGGCTCCTTCGGCGCCTGCCTGATGGCCGAACCGGAACTGGTGGCCGACGGCGTGAAGGCGATGGTCGATGCCTGTTCGCTGCCGGTGACGGTGAAACACCGCGTTGGCATCGACCGCGGCGAAAGCTACGGCTTCGTGCGCGACTTCGTCGGCACCGTGTCCGAAGGCGGCGGCTGCCGGGTCTTCATCGTGCATGCCCGCAACGCCTGGCTGAAGGGGCTGAGTCCGAAGGAGAACCGCGAGGTGCCGCCGCTGCGCTACGACGCCGTGCACCGGCTGAAGGCCGACTTCCCCGCGCTCACCATCGTGCTCAACGGCGGCATCACCACCGACGACCAGATCGAGGAACAGCTGCGCCACGTCGATGGCGTGATGGTCGGCCGCCATGCCTACCACGAACCCTGGGCGATGGCCGGCTGGGACCAACGCTTCTTCGGCGTGCAGGGGCCGGCCGCGAACCGCGATGACGTGGAGGAGCGTTTTGTCGCCTACATGTCCCGCCTGCACGCCGCCGGCGTGCCCTGGGGCCACGCCTCGCGCCACATGATCGGCCTGCGCAACGGCCTGCCCGGCGCCCGGCGCTGGCGCCAGGTGTGGTCGGACCCGCGGCTCAAGAG
>JACZKT010000001.1 GCA_014859905.1 Rubrivivax sp. | reverse complement strand
CATCACAGTGGGCTCGGAGCCCACCGCCACCGCCATCACGATGCGCGCACGCGGCGTCAACCCCCGGCGCCGGCCGGCCGCTTCGTCGCCGATGAGCAGCGCCGCCGCGCCGTCGACGATGGCCGAGCTGTTGCCCGCATGGTGCCGGTGCTCGATGGCACCGAGCTGCGGGTAGCGCTCCAGCGCCACGTCGTCGAAGCCCACGTTCTGGCCCAGTTCGGCGAACGAGGGGCGCAGTGCGGCCATGGAAGCCACCGTGGTCTGTGCGCGGATGGTCTCGTCGCGCCCCAGCAGCGTACGGCCCAGCAGGTCCACCACCGGTAGCACCGATGCATCGAATGCGCCGCGCCCCCAAGCCGCGGCGGCACGCGTGTGGCTTTGGGCGGCCAGCGCGTCCAGCCGCTCGCGGCTGTGGCCGTGCAGCGTGGCCAGCAGGTCGGCGCTGATGCCCTGGGGCACGAAGCCGGTGGCCCAGGCGACCGACGGATCGGTGTACCAGGCGCCGCCGTCGCTGCCCATGGGGACGCGGCTCATGCTCTCCACGCCGCCGGCCATGCACAGGTCGGCGTGCCCGGCCGTCACCTTGGCTGCGGCGGTGCCCACCGCTTCCAGGCCTGAGCCGCAGAAGCGGTTGAGCTGCACCCCGGCCACACCCTGGCCCAGCCCGGCCACCAGCGCGGCCGAGCGTGCGATGTCGGCGCCTTGCTCGCCCACGGGCGCCACGCAGCCGAGCACCACATCGTCCACTGCATCGGCCGGCAGGGTGTTGCGCCGGGCCAGGCCAGCCAGCACCTGGGCCATCAGCGACACGGGGGTCACGGTGTGCAATGCGCCGTCGGGCCGACCGCGCCCCCGGGGTGTGCGAAGGTGGTCGAAGATCAGGGCCTGGTGCATCGGTCGATTCATTTAATGACTCAGTGGTCATGTTACCAATCTGCACCGGAAGGGGTCAAACACCAACGAATAGGCAGCAACCCTAGTACACAGGGATTCATGGATCGACATAAACTGACCGTCAAGTCATGTCGAACGGGCGTTTGCCTGCAGGCCTGTCAACATCGCCCGGGTGGTCTGCCCTGGGCTGGCGCCGATCACACCAACTTTCCCTGGAGAACCGCATGAAGAGAGTCAGCCGCCTTGCACTGTCCACGCTCTGCAGCGCCTTGTCGACGGTGGCCTGGGGCCAGCAGGCCACCGCACCAGCCGCCAGCGCGTCGGCCCCTGCGGAACGCAAGCCGGCCGATGACGGCAAGGTGCAGACCGTGGTGGTGACCGCCACCAAGCGCATGCAACCGGTCCGCGAAGTGCCGCAGACGGTAGAGGCCTTCTCGCAGCGCATGCTGGAGGACATGGGCGCCAAGGATGTGAGCGATGTGGTGCGCGCCACGGCAGGCGTGGAGATCCGCGCGCCCCAGCCGGGCGTGGGCGGCGTGGCGATTCGCGGCGTGACCGAGTTGAACCTGTTCAACCTGACGGGGGGCACGGGCTCGGCCACCGGGCTTTACATCGACGAAATCCCGGTCACCTCGGCCGGCTTCTTTCCCGAGATCAGCACGTTCGACCTCGAGCGCGTCGAAGTGCTCAAGGGCCCGCAGGGCACGCTCTTCGGCGAGGGTTCGCTGGCCGGCACCATACGGCTCATCGCCAACAAGCCCGACCTGCGCAGCCTGGCCGCCACGCTGGATGTCGATGCCTTTTCCATCAAAGGCGGCGGCAAGGGCCACAACGCCAACGCCATGATCAACGTGCCCCTCGTCCAGGGTGTGGCCGGCCTGCGCGTCACCGTGTTCGACCGCAACGATCCTGGTTACGTGGACACGAAGCTCTCGGGCACGGGGGTCATCGTCCAAGACACCAACACCAACAAGACACGCGGCGGCCGCATGACGTTGCGCGTCAAGCCCGCTGCAGGTCACACGCTGGACCTGACGGCGATGACCTCCGACGCCACGCGTGGGGGTACGACGCTGGGCACCGAAAACTTCGTCGGCCTGCACTCGGTGCTTGAAGGCAACACCGACAAGATCAACACAGGCAACCTCACCTGGCAGATGGCGACACAGGGCGTGGACTACCTTGTGACCGTTTCCAAGATGAAGCGCGACCTGAAGCAGGTGACCGACCAGATAGGCCTGGTGGCCCTGACCAACCAGCTCAACGGCGCCTTTGGCCTCCCGTCCGTGACCGGCGTGTACGCTCCGCAGGACGTCACCACCGACACCACGGCCTTCGAGGTGCGCGCCGTGTCCAATGCAGCCGGTCCGTTCAAGTGGACCTTGGGTGCCTTCTACAAGCAGCACGACTTCACTTACCACCTCACGTCGCAGAGCGACCCATTGACCGCCCCGGCGGTCTACTCGCTGATCTCTTCGACCCTGTCAGGCGGGCAGTTCTCCGACGCCTACGCCATCCTCAGCGACACCCAGGCCAGCACCAAGCAGACGGCGCTGTTCGGCGAGGCCAGCTACGACGTCAGCCCGCAGTTGCAGATGCAAGGCGGCCTGCGCCTGTTCCGCGAGAAGCGCAGTTCCACGACCGAGTACGGCGGCGTCATCCTGTATGTGCCGGCGGCCTTTGGCGGGCCCATCACGCCACCGGGCAAGGTGAGCAGCAGCGCCAGCAACAACATCGTCAACCCGCGTGTCACCCTGTCGTACAAACCCACGGCCGGCTTGATGGCCTACGCCTCGGCCAGCCGCGGTTTTCGCAGCGGCGGGCAAAACGACCTGTTCTTTGCCGTGGCGGGCAGCAGCCCCACCTATGCGCCAGAGAAGCTCACGAGCCTGGAGGTTGGCCTGAAGAGCGAGCACATGGGCGGTCGCCTGGTGGTGGACGCGTCGCTGTTCTCGCTGGACTGGACCGACCTGCAGACGGTCATCGGCGAAGGCCCGGGTGGCGCGGGCGAAGTCATCGGCAACATCGGCAAGGCGCGATCGACGGGAGCCGACGTGTCGGTGCGCGCCCGCCCGCTGCCCGAACTTGAGTTGCAGGCCGGCTTGTCCTTTCTGGACGCCAAGACCCGAAACGACGTCACCTTGCCCGACCCCAGCGGCACCGGCAGCATCGTGGTGGCGTCGGGTGCACGCATCCCCCGCACCGCGCGCCAGAGCGCGAACCTCGCTGCGTCCTACCGCACGGAAGTGCTCGCCGGCCTCAATGGCCTGGTTCGGCTCAGCGTGTCCCACGTGGGCGCATCGGTGGCGCAGTTGTACCGCCAGGACGCCAAGATCGCCGCCAGCACCACGCTCAACCTGAAGGCCGGCGTGGAAGGTGAGCAGTGGTCGCTGTACGCCTACGTCAACAACCTCACCAATGAGAAGGTGCAACTCTTCAGGTCCGCCAACGACGAGCCCGGCACCGGCCGCACGCAGACCTACTGGGGTCGCCCGCGCACCATCGGCCTGAACCTGCGCTACAACTTCGACTGACGGCCATGGCGGTCGCGGCGAGACCCGCCTCGACCGCCAAGCGCAGACCCCTCCCGATCACCGGGGCCTGCCGAGACGAAGTGAACCCGGGCCAGGAACCCCGGCCCGTGCGGGTCGGCCCGGCTTTCAGCGGTTGATGCGCTCCAGCTCGCACCACAGCGCGCTGTGGTCGAGTTCGCCGTCGCCATGCGCCACGGCATCGCGGTACAGCTTCGCCACCAGGCGAGTGATGGGCAGATCCAGGGTGTCTGCCGCTGCCAGCGCGTTGTCCATGTCCTTCAACTGCACACGCATCGCGGCACGCCTGGCGAAGTCACGCTCGGACATGCGCGCGCCGTGCAGGCCGAGCACGCGGCTGTCGGCAAAGCCGCCGGCCATGGCCTGAATAGCCAAGGCGGCGTCGCCGCCGCCGCGTTCCACCAGCAGCAGAGCCTCGGCCACGGCGCCGATGCTCAGGCCCACGATCATCTGGTTGGCCAGCTTCACCAGCTGACCGCAGCCGCTGCCGCCGACGTGGGTGACGCGGCCCAGGGCCGCCAACAGGGGCCGCGCCGCGTCGACATCGGCGGCGTCGCCGCCGGCCATGATGGCC
>JACZKT010000154.1 GCA_014859905.1 Rubrivivax sp. | reverse complement strand
ACTATGCAGGGCGCCGTGAGCGCTGAACGCAGGGCCATGGACGTCGAGAACCTGGACCCGCGCCATCCGGTGGACGTCGAGAAACCGGGGCCGCGCCGTCCCGTGGACGTCGCGGTGGGCGTGCTGATAGACGCCGGCGGCCGCTTCCTGCTCACCTCGCGGCCGCCGGGCAAGGTCTACGCGGGTTATTGGGAGTTTCCTGGCGGCAAGGTCGAAGCCGGCGAGAGCATCGCGCAGGCGCTGCGGCGCGAACTGCACGAGGAGCTCGGCATCACCATCGCCGACGCCCAGCCCTGGCAGGTGGAAATGGTCGACTACCCGCACGCCCTGGTTCGCCTGCATTTCTGCAAGGTCTTTGCGTGGCAAGGCGACTTCGAGATGCGCGAAGGCCAGGCCATGGCCTGGCAGACGCTGCCGGTGCAGGTGGCGCCCGTGCTGCCGGGCACGCTGCCGGTACTGCGCTGGTTTGCCGCCGAACGCGGCCACGCCGGCCCCACCCACTAGACTCGTGCCATGGAATGGTTGGACAGCATCAAGTGGGACCGCGACGGCCTCGTGCCGGTGATCGCGCAGGAGGCCGGCAGCGGCGACGTGCTGATGTTCGCCTGGATGAACCGCGAGGCCCTGGCGCAGACCGCGGCGCGCGGCCAGGCCGTCTACTGGAGCCGCTCGCGGCAACGGCTGTGGCACAAGGGCGAGGCGTCGGGCCACTTCCAGCAGGTGCACGAGATCCGCATGGACTGCGACAACGACGTCGTGCTGCTGAGGGTGACCCAGCTCGGCCAGACACCGGCCGAACCCTCGATCGCCTGCCACACCGGGCGCCACAGCTGCTTTTTCCAACGCCTGGAGCAGGGGCAGTGGCTCGCGGTGGAGCCGGTGCTGAAGGACCCGGAGGCGATCTACAAGTGAACGGCAACGACACCCTCGCCCGCCTCGCCGGAGTCATCGAGGCCCGCCGCGGCGCCGACCCCGACAAGAGCTACGTCGCGCGCTTGTTTTCCAAGGGTACCGACGCCATCTTGAAAAAAGTCGGTGAAGAGGCGACGGAAGTGGTGATGGCGGGCAAGGACGGTGACCGCGAACGCATCGTGGGCGAAACGGCCGACCTGTGGTTTCACACCTTGGTCGCGCTGAGCCACTTCGGCTTGGGCCCGGCCGAGGTGCTGGCCGAACTGGAACGGCGCGAAGGGCTCTCAGGCCTGGAAGAGTTTGCGCTGCGCAAGGCGCAGCAGCGTGAAGGAGGATGCACTTGAACCAGATCGTGATCCCCGGCTCGGCGGCCCGGCAGCGCAGCGATTTGCAGTTGCTGACACACCTGCTCTACGGCCTGCACACCCTGTCGTGGTTCTCGGCCGGCGTCTTTTCGGTCGTTGCGATGGTCATCAATGTCGTCAAGCGAGCCGATCTGCCCGACGACTTCTACCGCAGCCACTTCCGCTGGCAGGCGCGCAGCTTCTGGTTCACGATGCTGTGGCTGCTGCTGACGTCGCCGCTGTGGGCCTTCTTCGTGTTCCCGGGCTGGGCGGCGTGGTCGCTGATCGGCCTGTGGTACCTCTACCGCTACATCAAGGGGTGGTGGCGCTTTGCCGATGGCAAGCCCATGCCGTACCCCGCGAACTGACGCCCGACCCAGGATGAACGCCGATCCAGACTGCATCTTCTGCAGGATCGTCGCCGGGCAGATACCGGCCAGGAAAGTCTTCGAGGACGAGGAACTGATTGCCTTCCACGACATCCATCCATGGGCGCCGGTGCATGTGTTGATCATTCCCAAGGCGCATATCGCTACGCTGGCCGACGTCGGCCCGCAACATGACGCCCTGCTCGGCCGCCTGCTGGGCCTGGCGCCGCGGCTGATGAAGCAACTGGGCGTGCACAACGGCTTTCGCACCGTCGTCAATACCGGGCGCGACGGCGGCCAGGAGGTCCAACACCTGCACATGCATGTGTTGGGTGGGCCGCGGCCCTGGCTGCGGGGGTGACTTGGCGCGGCGTCACGGCCGCGCCGCCCCGGTCACCTAGAATCATGGGTTCGCTTTCAGGAGAAAGATCATGGGTTCGTTCAGCATCTGGCATTGGCTGATCGTGTTGCTGGTCGTCGTGGTCATCTTCGGCACCAAGAAGCTGCGCAACATCGGTTCCGACCTCGGCGGCGCGGTCAAGGGTTTCAAGGAGGGCATGAAGAGCGGCGGCGAAGGTGAAGCCGATGCCGCCAGTCCGTCGTCTCCACAGGTGACGACGGCCAAGCGCGCCGACACCCACACCGTCGACGTCGAAGCCAAGACGAAGAGCTGATGCGCGTGCGCCCCGACCCCGCGGCCGGAGCCGGCCGCGCGAGACGTGGTGACGCGGCTGTGGTCGGCCGCGGGTGCGCGGCCTACCTGACACGATGATCGACTTCGGCTTCGACAAGATCGCCCTCATCGGCGCGGTGGCATTGATCGTCATCGGGCCCGAGAAATTGCCCAAAGTGGCCCGCACCGTGGGCCACCTCTTCGGCAAGGCGCAGCGTTACGTGGCCGACGTCAAGGCCGAGGTCAACCGGTCGATTGAGCTCGACGAGCTCAAGAAGATGAAGACCCAGTTCGAGGACGCCGCGCGCAACGTCGAGCAGACCGTGCGCAGCGAGGTCGGCGAGGCCAAGTCGTCGTTCGACAGCGAGTGGAGCAGCGCCACCGCGGGCCTCACCGACAACACGATCGCGGCCACCGAGCCCTACCTGCCGCCACCGCTGGCCTACCGGCACCCGAAGAAGAACTGGCGCCTGAAGCGCGGCGCCACGCCGCAGTGGTACAAGCAGCGCCAGGGCATACGCACCAAGGCCCTGTCGGGAGCGGCGCGCGTGGCGCGCTTCCGCCCGCCGGGAGCCAAGGCCGGTCGATGAGCGACAAGGGCGGCGACAAGCCGGACGAACTCGAGGGCACCGAAGCCCCTTTCGTCTCGCACCTGATCGAACTGCGCGACCGCCTGATCCGCGCCGTGATTGCCATCGCCGTGGCCTTCGCCGTGCTGGCGGTCTGGCCCGGGCCCTCGGGCCTGTACGACCTGCTGGCCGCGCCCCTGGTGGCGCACCTGCCCAAGGGCGCGACGCTGATCGCCACCAACGTCATCTCGCCCATCCTGGTGCCGCTGAAGATCACGCTGATGGCCGCCTTCATGCTGGCGCTGCCGGTGGTGCTGTACCAAGTGTGGGCCTTCGTCGCGCCGGGGCTGTATTCGCACGAGAAGAAGATGGTGCTGCCGCTGGTGATCAGCAGCACGGTGCTGTTCATCGTCGGCGTGGCCTTCTGCTACTTCCTGGTCATCCCGGGCATGTCGAAGTTCATCCAGGCCTTCGCGCCGACCAGCATCACGGCCGCACCTGACATCGAGCAGTACTTCGGCTTCGTGCTGACGCTGTTCCTGGTCTTCGGCATCGCCTTCGAGGTGCCGATCGCGGTGATCGTGCTGGTGCGCATCGGCGTCGTCTCGATCGAGCAGCTGAAGAAGATGCGCGGCTACTTCGTCGTCGGCGCCTTCATCGTCGCCGCCGTGGTGACGCCGCCCGACGTCATCTCGCAGCTGGCGCTGGCGATCCCGATGTGCATCCTCTACGAACTCGGCATCGTCGCAGCACGCGTCTTCGCCAGGCAGACACGCGCTGCGGACGCCGAGCCGCAGGCCGAGGACAAGGCGACTGGCTGAACGCCGTGCGGTTCAACGCACCCAGGTGTTGAGCTGCATGATCGGCATCAGCACCGCCAGCATGATCAGCAGCACGACCACTGCCATGGCCACGATGAGCAGCGGCTCCAGCAGCGTGGCCATCGCCAACGCGCGGCGCTGCACTTCTGCCGACAGCTGCGCCGATGCGCGGCCCAGCATCAACGGCAACTGGCCGGTCTGCTCGCCCAGGCGCGCGAACATCGCCAGCAAGCCCGGGAAGCGCTTCTTGCCGGCCAGCGCGCTGGCCAGCGGCGCGCCTTCGCGCACCTGCACCAGCGCGTCCAGCGCGTCGCTGCGCATGGCGCGGTTGCCCAGCGTTTCGGCGGCCGCCTGCAGCGCCTTGAGGATCGGCACGCCGGCACCGGCCAGCAT
>JACZKT010000153.1 GCA_014859905.1 Rubrivivax sp. | reverse complement strand
GGGTGCAACAGGCCACCGACTGCGGCAAGCTGCACCGCGTGGCGCTCTATGTGCTGCTGCGCGAGTCGGGGGGGCACCCATGACGACGACGACCTGGCCGGAGCGCCTGCAATGCCTCGCTGCAAGGCTTCCCGGGCTCGGCCTGGGGGCTGATCTCACTGCCCTGACCACGGCCGAACTCTGGGGCCTGTATCGGTTCCTGAGTCGGCTCGCGGACGGGGCCTGACGTGGCGCGCGGGAAGTTCAAGGGCAACGGCAATAAGCGCGACGGAAGACTCTTCGTCGCCGTGCCGTACATCGTGATCGACAGCCCTGGCTACCGCGCGGCCGGTCACACCGCGCGTTCGCTGCTGCTCGACATCGCCCGGCAATACACCGGCCACAACAACGGCAAGTTGGTGGCGTGCGCGAGGTATTTGGAACCGTTGGGCTGGAAGAGCAACCACACCGTGCTGGGCGCCCTACATCAGTTGCTGGCATGCGGCCTGCTGGTCGAAACCCGTAAGGGCGGCTTCCCGAATATGGCGGCGTGGTTCGCGTTGTCCTGGTGCGATCTCGACCAAGGGCAAGACCTTGACATCGACCCGAAGATGTTCAGGCGCGGCGGCTACCTGCAACCCCGGCAACAGACACCGGCCACGACACGAACGGCAAAGGCCACCCAGGCGCGCAAGCTGGCCGCACAGGCAAAGCGGCAAGAAAGGCACCGTACGGCGCTTGCACCGTCGCACGGTGCAGCGTCGGCCGGCGTAGCACCGTCACACGGTGGAGGATGTTCAGCCCTTGCACCATTGGACGGTGCTGTGCCCAGGCCTGTCGGGCAGTCCGCCACACCGTTGGACGGTGCGTATCTAGAAGCACCATCTGCCCCGGCATCGCGGGGCGGTGCTGGGGGCATCGCAGCGCTGAGCCCATCCCTGGCGGCGGCTTTGGTGCGAACTGACCTTGCCCCCGAAAAACGTACCCCTTGCTGAGTGTTTCAATGCAAGCAAGGAGAACGGAAATGACGAAGACAGTGCGGGCGCGCTACACGCTGGAGTTCAAGCAGGAAGCAGTGCGACTGGTGACCGGCGGGCAAAGCATCGCTGCCGCGGCCAGGTCGCTGGGCGTGGTTGAGCAGACGCTGTTCAACTGGGTCAAGGCACAGCGGCAGGGCAAGCTCAAAGGCGCTGACAGCAAGGTCGTGAGCGCCGAGCAGATGGAGATCAGCCGGCTGCGGGCAGAGCTGGCGCGCGTCAAGATGGAGCGCGACATCCTGGGAAAAGCGACGGCGTACTTCGCGAAAGCGCAGAGTTGAAGTACGCCTTCATCAACCGTCATCGCCGCGTGTGGCCGATCTCGGTGCAGTGCCGAGTGCTCGAGGCCAGCGTGGCCGGATACCACGAGCACTTCGTGCGGGCGGCCAGCGCGGCGCAGCGGCGACACCTCAGCGACGACGCGCTGCTGGTGCACATCAAGGCCATCCACGCCGAAACCCACGGTGGCTACGGCTGGCCGCGGACGTGGAAGGAACTGCTGGCCAGGGGCATCCGGGTGGGCAAGGAACGGGTCCAGAAGCTCATGCAGCTGCATGGCATCCGGGCCAAGGGCAAGCGCCGCTTCAAGGTCACCACCGACAGCAAGCACGACCTGCCGATCGCGCCCAACCTGCTTGATCGGCAGTTCACCGTGGCCGAGCCCGACAGGGTCTGGGCGGGCGACATCACCTACATCCAGACCGACGAAGGCTGGCTGTTCCTGGCAGTGGTCATAGACCTGTTCAGCCGCCAGGTGGTGGGCTGGTCGCTGCGTGAGGACATGACGCGAGACATCGTCATAGACGCCCTGCGCATGGCCTGGTTCAAGCGCCATCCGCGCAAGCAGGCGGGGCTGATCTTCCACAGTGACCGTGGCAGCCAATACGCCAGCCAGGACTTCCGCGACGTCATGGCCGAGTACGGCATCACGGCGTCGATGAGCCGGCGGGGCAACTGTTGGGACAACGCCTGCAGCGAGACGCTGTTCGGGTCGTTGAAGGTGGAACGGCTGCATGGCCAGCGATTCATGACGAGGCGCCAGGCCAAGGACGAAACCATCGCGTGGCTGCTCTGGTACAACCAGACCCGATTGCACTCGACGCTGGCCTACGTCAGCCCTGTGCGGTTCGAGCAAGACTGGCTTGCTGCTCAGGCCAAGCAAGTCAATTCGTGACTCGGCTATGGGGTACGGATTCCAGGGGCAAGGTCAGCACCGCCTGCTCCTGGGGGGGCGGAAATCTCTGCGCGGATCGAAGGTGGCAACCACGCTGTATCGCACGCGCAGAATCAATTCCCCCTTCAGAAATCAAGCAGCGCCGAGCTGGTCGAGTCGAGACGACAGGAGGGGGGCGGTAAATGTCTGGGCTGTTGAACGGCGGACCGTTCGGTGAGGTTCGTTCTATCGCTAACTCACAACTCGCGCCAAAGCTGAGGCCCTGGCGTCGCGAGCGCGCTCACGCGCGAGGGAAACCATGAGCTTGTAGAACGAACTATTGGAGGGCAGCATGGCAACCAGCTGGACACCGGAACGCAGGGCGCGGCAGGCGGCGCTGATCCGCACCTGGAAACCATGGACACGGTCCACCGGGCCACGCACGCCTGAGGGCAAAGCCAAGGC
>JACZKT010000152.1 GCA_014859905.1 Rubrivivax sp. | reverse complement strand
TGTTATGGAAATCTCTCCATAACAGTCTTAACCGGGCGTTCTGCGCTGCCAAGTCGAAAGGCAGCCTCTGGCGGATTCGAGACAACGAGCCGCGAGCTTCCGACAGGCACGTCATCGCTTGCCATTGCTTCCATCAGTTCCGACGGCCCCCAGGACACCTGCCCACCTCTCCAACGCCTCCCGCCTCTCCTCGAAGTACGTGTGCCGGTCGTAGATCCCCTCCACTCCCGATAGCTTGCGGTTCAGGCACATCTCCGGGATGTCCCGCGGCACGCCCAGCGCGCGCAGGTGCGACTTCGCCGTGCTGCGCAGGTCGTGCGGCGTGAATCCGCGCACCGCAGGCTTGGCGTTGCGCAGCCAGTGGGCGATGGCCTCGCGCAGCGTGTCCTTGTTGAGGTGGGTGTCGCCGCCGTGTCGGGACGCGCGGCTGCGTGAATGCGCGGACAGCACGTAGGCCGACGTGCCGGCCAGCGTGTGCAGTTCCTTGAACCCGTCGACCACGATCGGCGCCAGCGGGATGTCCATCGCCGCATCAGTCTTGTTCTTCGGGATGTGCCACTGCGCGCCGTCCCGGTCCACGTCCGCCCACTTCGCCTGGTAGAGCTCGGCGCTGCGCACCGCGGTGGCCAGCAGGATGCGGATGGCCAGCGCGTTGCGCCGGCGCATGGGCGCGGCCAGCAGCAGCAGCTGCAGTTCCTCGCGCGTGAGCATCAGGCGCTGGCGGCGCGCGGGCCGCTCGCCCATCAGGGCCGAAGGCATGATGCCGTGGCAGGGGTTGGCGTTGATCAACGGTCAGCGCGCCCAGCTTCTTCTCCACGCGCTTGAGGTGCCGGCCGTAGCTCACCTGGGCGCTGTGCGCCAGGCTTGCCAGCTTCGCGATGCGGAGGCGTGGGCGACTCTGCGCTTCGGGCGCTTCCGCCACTTGATCTGCAGCAGGTCGTTCCGCGGCGCAGGGGGCGGCAGCGGCACGGTCGGCACCATGCCGGCCGCCAGCACCCCGCGGTAGAACACCGGCGCCACCGCCTCGTAGTGCACACGGTGCTCGGCAAAGGCGCCGGCGGTGAGACCGTTGAAGGTGTCGAAGGGCATGCGCCACAGCAGACCGGCGCCGAAGGGCAGGCTCTCGCCATCGATCTCTGCAGCGGCATGTGCGCCGCAAAGATCACTTCGCTGCCGGCGGACTCTTGCATCGCCGGCATTGTGCGGTGGTGGCGGCGGCGGCGGCGGCGTCAGCGGACTACGCGCCCGGAGGAATGACGGATCGGCAGAAGCAGAGGTGGCGGGTCTTCGTCGCGTTCGGTTCATGGCGACGGCAGGGCACCCTGGGCAGGCGCGTACGGAGTTGTCAGATGGTGCGCAGCCGCTTGGCCTGGCGATGCCGACAGTAGCCGCGCCACGCGTTCGCCCACATGTCCGGCGCGCCGCGCTCCCACGGCGCCGGAACGCGCGCCATCGCGAGGTAGAAGTGGACGCGTTGCAACTGAATGCCGTAGTCCCAGCCTGACCGCCCCCCTTCATTGAACATGCGCTGGCGCATCAGCCGGCGTATTTCGGCGCCGGTGCAGTGCTTGGTCAGCCCCAGGCCCTCGTCGGCCAGGCCCTGCTGCCCTTCGACACCGGCTTCGGCCAGGACGCGCCCCGCGTCGAGGCCGTCCAGCACGAAGTGCACGTCGCGGCCGCAGGTGGCCGTGATGTAGGTGAGCCCGCTCTTGCACATCTGGCGGATGCGCACGGCCGAGGCCTTGCCCTCCGTCGAATTCTCGAGGAAATCGGCGAACTTCTGGACAGCGTCGTCCGTCGCCGTGCCGCTGATCACCGCGTTGTTCAGGTCGTCGATGATGTTGTACCGGATGCCAGCGACCTGCGACCCGAAGTTGGCCGGCGTTTCGCTGAGTCGGTTGAGCCACGGCTCGCGTGCTTCGCGACGCCCATACAGCACATCGCCGCCGTTGAAAGCCGGCGTGACCTCGTCGCGCACCGGCGTCATCCGGCCGTTGTCGATCCATCCCTGGCTGGCAGCGCCGTCGTCTTCCATGGTCGACAGCGCGACGACCCAGGTGTGATCCGTGCGCCAGCCGGGCGTGCGCGGCCCGCTGCCGTCGAAGTAGGACGCATCGCGCTGCGGATGGCCACCAACGGCATACACCAGGTCACCGGCTGAAAGCGTGGCGAGGACCGGATAGGCGCCGTCCGACCTGCATCTCCAACGCAGGTTCGCGCTGCCGCTGATCTTGTAGAAGCCTCGCGCCAGTTCGGTCATCGTCGCTCCTTGCCTGCAGGTGAACGCGGAACGGCACGTCCGACGACACCGGAGGTGCTGGCCGATCCACTGGGTAATGGCCCGGCGCGCCGCCGCAAGGCCCTGTCACAGCACCGCGTACCGCCCCCGCTTGTGGTTGATGGCGATGAACCGTCTCCCAGTCAAGGTGCATCCTGCTGCGCCAACCCTGCGAGTCCAAGCACACGCATCGCAGCTTTCGGGTCATCACCATCCCGGTTGACGATGTAGCGGCAGTGGCCCTTCACCATAGCGTCCAGGTGCAACCCGTCGACGAACGATTGCAGTCGATCGAGGGCCTCCAACTTCTCGATGTGTAAGGCCGTGGGCATGCCCGCGCCGTCCGAGACCACGTACTGATAAGGCTTCAGATCGATGACCACGGTTCTGACGGTCCGCAGTCGCCGTCTCAGGTCGGTGAGCGCTGCCCGAAGACATGCTTGGCCGGCGCCCGGGTGCGCGCCGCTGCTGCGTTCCCACAGCCACACGAAGGCCAGGTCGCCTGCGTCGATGAGCGCCTCGGCGTCATGATGCTGTTCGAAGAAGGCGTTGACCTGCAGCAGATCGACATCAGCGAGGCAGTCTGCCGCCGTCATGAGATCCCACTTCCCTCCGACTGGCAGGCCCTCTATTCGCTCAAGGCAGTACGCCATGCCGTAGGCAACAGCGTCCGGCAGCTCGCTTGCGGCGACCCCGCGCAACTCAGCGCACCACTCGTAGGCGCGCACGTGCGTTTCCCCGTCGTCCGGGTAACGTCTCAAGTCGATGCTCACGTCGCCTGCACTTGTTTGAACGACGTGACGGGCGAGGGTGGACCCCGCGTCGCTCGGTGCGCGCATTTGCGGTTCCCACAGTCGATAGCCATTGCTTGCGACGTCCACCGTGAAGAACGAGCGAATCGTGCGATGGCCCAGCTTGGACTTGAGCGCCATCATCAGCGTGTCGGCCAAGGCGACGTGATCGGCCGGGTCGTTGAGCTGCGGGGTCGAGATATCCGAGTCAACGCTGTCACTCTCCGTCAGCAGTCCTGTGCGAGCTTGCGCGTCGCTGTCGATCTGGTCCTGGTGTCCGAAGGCCTCGAAAAGAAGCCTCGGGATCGGGTGAAGGCACAGTGAGTGATGAGCCAGCGTTTCGATGGGCCCACGAGACCCAGCCTGAGTGACCAGCGGGCTGCCGAGCAGTTGCAGGAAGGTGCTGTCGGGATGCTCAAGCGCTACTGGGCGTTCGACTTGGGCGTGGGGCCCCGAAGACAATCGCATCAGTACCTCCAGGAACTGACGCACCGAGGTCACACCGGCGTCCTGCCGAGGACGGCAAACCTCGACGTATCGCTGTCCGAAATCGTCCTCGTTCAGCCAGGTCTCATAGACCGCAATCAGTCTCTTGCGCAATGTGGGTCCGATCATGCCGACACCCCTGTCTCGGGCCAAGCTCGCCAGAAGTCGACCAGCCACAAGTTTCAGTCTAACGCGCGCAGCGCGGCCGCAATGGGCCAAGCGGCGGGCACAACTGCCGCGACACTGAAAAGTCCAGACTTCGGGGTGAAAGCTGATGCGGGTGTGCAACGGCTTGCCAAGGCAGTTGCCGCCGACGCGGTGATCCGCTGATGCTACGTCGGCAACCGCAACGAGAGCCCCCGTTCGCAGCGCGTGGAAGCTGCCGTCGACCGGTCACCGGAGTCGGGGCAGGCTCGTGCCACCGGCACGGTCGCCAATGTCTGGCAGTTCCGAGGTACCAGGGACGGACGCCTGGACCGACGACGAGTGGCAGATTCCGGCAGCGGCTGTCGTTCAACCGCCGAAACTAAGTGACAGAGGCCAGTCTGCAGCAGCCACCTCGGTCCAGCGGGCTGCTTTGCAGCGTCTGCTGCCGGTCGCAGCCGGATCTCGAAATGACGGTCTCGCGCGCATTGCAGTCGTTCAGGCGCACGGATGGCTGCGTCACCGGTGTCCGGTGTCAGGGTACTGCTGACGTAGCCGGGGATCAGCGCGGCAGCGCGACCTCTTGAAGGGCAAGCAGCCGCATCCGCTGCCGACCGGCACCCAGAGGTCGATCGAATGTCTTCTGGTCTCTATCT
>JACZKT010000151.1 GCA_014859905.1 Rubrivivax sp. | reverse complement strand
ACCTCGCCGAGGTGCAGTTCCGCTTCAACCGCCGGTACGACCTGCGCGCCATCCTGGGCAGCCTGGTCCGCGCGATGGTGGCTGCGCCGCCGTTGCCAGGGCGTGGGATTCGGGTTGCTGAACATCGTCGCTAATCAGGTGAGTTCAAGTGTGGATTGGCTCGGGTTGCTGTTGCTGGTGTGGCTGGCCGTCGTGGCGGCCATCGTGGTCTGGTACCGGCGCGATATCGTCCGCCTGTGGCGCGAACCGGTGCTGAAGCTTCCCGTGCTGGTCCTGGAGAGCGACGATTGGGGGGCGGGGCCGCTGTCTCAGGCATCAGCGCTCGACGACATGGCGGCCGTGCTTCGTCGATTCAGAGACTCGACGGGCCGACCACCGGTGATGAGCCTTGCCGTCGTGCTTGCCGTGCCGGACGGATCAGCGATTGCAGTCGGTGGCGGCACCTATCGCAGAGTCTGCCTCGATGAAGCACCTCTGACCCGGGTGCTGGACGCGTTGAAGCGCGGCGAGGCCGAAGGTGTTTTCTCACTGCAATTGCATGGCCTGGAGCACTACTGGCCGGATACCTTGATGGCGAGCGATGACCAGAGAGTTCTTGCATGGCTCCGAGAGGCGTCGCCTGCATCCACCGAGTCGCTGCAAGCGCGCTTTCAGTACCGCTGGATCGACACCAGATGTTTGCCATCCAGTCCTCATCCGAGTGCTGCCGTCGAGGAAGCGGTGAGGGAGGAGGTAGAGGCCTTTCGGCGAGCCTTCGGTCGGACCCCGGCCGTGGTCGTGCCCCCTGCATTCGCCTGGACGCCAGTCGTCGAGCGCGCGTGGTCGTCCAGCGGCATCGAGTGCGTGGTCACACCCGGCGAGCGCTACGTACGCTGCGCTGCCGACGGCGAACTCGTCGACGATGGGGAACGATTCGCCAACGGAGACAGATCGAACGGCATCCTCTACCTGGTCCGAAACGACTACTTCGAACCCGCCCGCGGGCGCGATGCCGAGTACGCCCTGCGCGCCATGCGGCGAGCCAGTTCGGCGGGACGTCCATGTGTTCTCGAGAACCACCGCGTCAACTTCTGTAGCGAGCCGGCCATGCGAGCGCACAGCCTGCAGGAACTGGAGAAGCTTGTGGCCTGTGCGCTGTCACTGATGCCCAAGCTCAGGTTCCTGTCCTCCAGCGATCTGTTTCACATTCTCAAGGTCGGTGACCCTCACTGGATCATGCCTCGATGGCGTGACCGGTTCCCGTACTTCTGGCAGAGACTGAGTCATTCGGGGCGGCCGTGGAAGCTGCTACGACTCACCGGTGTCGCGCTGTTGGGTGGGTTCCTATTGCGGGTGGCGCCGATCCAATCCACCGAACTTAAGTCTCACCCCTTGTAGACGGCAGACGGATGCGGCTTGACGTGATGCACCGGACGAGGCCTGGATCGACCAGCAATGAAGCGTTGGGTATTGGCGCCGAGCAGGCGCAGCACGTCGGTGACGGCGGCGATGAAGTCACCTATGAGCAGAACCAGGCGGGGCAGTGTTCGCTGCAGCAGCACAGCGGCGTAGGCCCGGTTGCATCGCCGAGACGCGCTGGGCAGCTTGGCCTGCTGCGCCGCCGCGATGCACATCAGCGAAGCCAGGTTGTCGGCCAGCACCTTGGCCGCCACATCGATCAGCAGCGCATGCTGGCTCAGGCCCGAGACACACTCCAGCTTCATCCGGTGTTTGAGCCGCTTGAAGGCCTCTTCGATGCGCCAGCGCTGGTGGTACAGATCGGCGAACGCATGGGCTGGTGCCGTGTGCTCATCGAGGTTGGTGGCCAGCACGCGCACCGCGCCGTTGGGCGCCACCTGGCGGACCAGGCGCAGCCGCGGCGGCGTGCGCGAACATCCCCACACGGCTGCGTCGTCCACGCTGGGCGCCTTGAGTGTGACCCAGGCTTGGTCGGCACCCGAGCGCATGAACGCCGTCATCGCCGACCAGCCGCTGTCGTTGTCGCAGCGCATGCAATAGCGGATCCCACGCTCGTTGAGCAGAGCCACCAGCCAGGCGGCGGGATAGCCCCGGTCCAGCACCAACACATCGTCCGGGCCCAGCAAGTCCAGCGCCTCCACCAACATCTGCCGTTCCGCGCCTTCGGCGCCGTAGACGGCAGCGTGCAAGGTCAACTCCGCACCCGGCAGGAACAACGCAAACAGCCGTTGATCGGCACTGGCCGCCGAGCGCGACAGATGGCAGGCGCGCACACTGGGCATGAGCACCGAGCCGTCACCAGCCACCACGCGCAAGCCGCGCCAGCGCAGCACCATGCCGGCGGCCTCGGCGCGTTGAACGACAAAGTCGTTGAGCGCCGTCAGCGCCGGCGCGTGCAAGCCATCCCGTGCCCGGGCGAAGCCTCGGTCGGTGATCCCGCGATGAAGGCCATCGGTGCCGCACACCGAGGCGAAGAACGAGTCCAGCATCACCTGCTGCGACTGCCCTCGCATGCTCAGCAGCGTGGCAATCAGCGCCGGCAAAGGCAGCTTGCGGCAACGGGTGAAGGCGTTGGGGCGTTCAGGATGTCGCGCAGACTGCGTGAACTCAGCACTCTGAATGTGCTGACCAAGGTCGAAGAGAAGAGACTGTATGAATTCACAGTATTCAAGTTGTCATCAAAGACTTCCTTGTCAAGAGTAAATTCACTAATTAAATCAACAACTTACAAGGCGAATTCTAACACACCGGCCCTAAGTTCGGTGGATTGGGCGCCGATCGGGCCCCGGCAATCGCATGCCTGATCACGCCACTCCGAATGCCGCGCTTGAAATCATTCGACTCCGGCCTGCAGATGTGCCGGAATGCATCGATATCGCCCGCCGATCCTTCGATTACTTCGATGGCGATGCTGAAGCCGTCCAGAACTGGTTCGATGCGCGAATACTTAACAACCCCTGGCAACACGCGCTGGACGGCATCGGGCTGGGCGCCCGGGATGGCGGCAAACTGGTTGCCTTCAGGGCGATGTTCGCCCAGCCCTGGTGGCTTGAGGGCCAGTCCACCGTGATCGCCTTCGCGGCGCACACCTGCATCGAGCCGGCATACCGGGGCGGCGGACTGGGCGGTCGGATGATCGCCGTCAGTCGCGACTTCGCCGACCTCACTGGCAGCACATCGGCCGGCCACATCACGCAGCAGATCTATCGCAAGCTGGGCTACGACGCCATCGGAGGTGAAGGCAACGATTTCTTCCGTCTGCGCGCGAGCTACGTCGGGTCGATGCAGTCGCGTCTGGGCGCCGGGCTGGGACGTGCGGCGGGAATGGCCATCGACGCCTTCTCGCACTCGGTCGAACGTCGGTTGGGCGGGGCCGACGGATTCAAGCTGGAGTCACCGACGATCTGCTCCGAGGAGTTTGACGACTTCTGGTCGACAGTGCGGGATGGATACCCGTCGTGCCTGGAGCGCAGCCGCCGCTATCTCAACTGGAGGCTGTTCGAGTTCCCGACGCATCCGCTGACGCTGTGGGCCCTGCGAGACGAGAGTGGGCGCCTTCGCGGTTGTGGTGTCTGGCATGAATTGCGTTACTCCCGTCATGTGGCCTGCGCCGTCCTGCGCGATCTGTTCGTCGCCCATGGCGACGAGCAGTCGCGCCGGGCCTTCGTCGCTCTCGCGCTACGGCACTGGCGCGAGCTTGGCATCTCCTGGGTGAGCCTGGAGCTTGCCTCGCCCGCCCTGACTCGGCTGTTCGCGGCGATGGGGTCCGAGCCGGTTGCTTCTCGCGGCAACAGATACCACGTGCACGCGAAGCAGGGCCTCGGTCACGAGGTGGCCGAGGGCTGGCTTCGCAGCGGTCTCGATGGGGATTACTTCGATACACGACCAATAGACCGCCGTTTGCCATGACTCCTGCCCAAGCGAATCTTCCCGTTTCCGGAGCCGAACCCAGGTTGGCCCGCTGTACCGTCGCCGTGGTCTCCACCGTCCTGAACGAGCGCGACAGCATCGGCAGCTTGCTGGACTCGTTTCTGTCGCAGTCGCGTGCGCCGGACGAGATCGTCATCGTCGACGGCGGCTCGCGGGATGGCACGCTCGACGTGCTGCGCGACTACCAGCGGCGGCACGCGAGCATCAAGGTCCATATAGAGCCAGGTGTCAACATCGCCCGCGGTCGCAATCTCGCCATCCTGAGGACGCGGTGCGAACTGATTGCCGTGACCGATGGCGGGTGCCGACCCGACCCGACTTGGCTTGAGAGCCTGGTAAAGCCGCTGCTCGACGACAGCGGCATCGGGGCCGTGGCTGGACACACGCGGATCGTATCGACGAATCACTTCGAGCACTTTGCCGGCCTGCTAGCGACATCGGTCAACGTCAGCGCCGAGGCACAGCATGTGTTTCATGGCCGGAACTCGGCATTTCGCAGGTCCGTCTGGGCAGCGGTGGGGGGCTATCCGGAGTGGCTCTACACCGCCGAGGACACGCTGTTCTGCCAGCGCGCCAAGGAACTGGGGTGTCGCGTTGGTCTCGCGGACGACGCCGTTGTCGCGTGGCGGCCGCGCCCCAGCTTGCGCAAGCTGGCCAGGCAGTACTACCTGTACGGTCGCGGACATGGGCGTATCGGACGGTCAAATCTGAGCGCTGTCTTCTACCACCTGCGCAACCATGCCGTGTGGACCCTGTCACTGGCGGTCGCCGTGATTTCGCCTTGGGCTCTGGTGGTGACGGCTGCCACCTGGGCCTTTCTCTACCGGTTGCTGGTGCGCCCCGCCTTCGCGGAGATTCATGGACGCACCGACGATCCGACTGCTGTCATCTACGTACCGCTGATCGTGTTTACCCGCAGCCTGTGCAACAACCTCGGCCAGTTGAGGGGCACCTGGGAGCACCGGCGCGTGCCGCCGTTTCGGGACAATCTCCGCAGATACCTCGCCGGACAATGGCGCATGGCAGAACTCTCAGACGTCTGCTGACGGCGGATTCTCACCGCTCCCAATCCATTTCGACGCCGAGATGTTTCGCAAGTCGCTCCAACATCAGGAAGCGCATCGCCGTTTCGGCCACGAATTCAAGTCGTGCGTCGACCGCACCGACCAGAAGTCTGGGCACGAGAATTCGGCGGTTGAACAGCGCCAACGCGTTCTTTCTGCGTAGCGAAGCGAGAGCATGACGAGTCCATTGGCGATTCGTGTACGAGGCTAGGCGGAAGCGCTGGGGCCTAGACCTCCTGATGTCCGATGAGTGCGGGACGTCCCCAATTTCGGGGAATCGTCTTCTGATTCCGTTGCGAAACGAATCCAGAGTCAAGACTCCGTTCCCAATCGAGAGCTTCAAGTCGACTAACTCGGCCGTGGCAAAGGGCAGTACAGGTTCGCACTGGTGGAGGTGCTGCAGGAAATTGTTGGACATGTAGAAGCGCTGACGCATCTCCAAGTCAAGCATGAAGACCGCTCGTTCCGCCGCGTAATGCGGCGCCATTGCCTTGCCCAGGAAGGACCTCGCCCAATCGGTCAAGAGGCGGGCTGGCTTGTCGACAAGCAGGTATGCAGGCAGCTGCGAATGGCGTCGCAGCATCATGTCTACCAGGTCCCCACCCTTGAAAGACTGCTCGGGCTTGCCGTCGATGCAATCCCACGAGCCTCGCATCAAGCTATCGCCTAGGAATCCATTGATCACTGGTGAGGACTGGCCGTTCCCGACAATCAGGGCGATCAATTGCTTGGTGATGGGGAATCCATCGGCCATGAGGTGGAACGGTTCGCCGAAGGACTCCCATACGTCACGTCCGAGCTCGATCACATTGAGCGGCAGTCCCAGTCTCTTACACGCCTCGCGCGCCAAACGGCTCTCTGTCGACTCATTGGCGAGCCGATCACGCCAGTTGCCCGAACCGTTCACGACCGAGACCTGGAAACCAGGTAAGCGTTGCCGACTCCCAATGCCGGCTAGTAGCCTGCTGTCAAACCCGCCCGAGAGCGACAGCTTGCAACTGCTCAGGCCAGCGGTTTGTGTGCTGAAGGACCGCTCGACCGAAGCGATCATGCGGTCCGTGAGTTCGTCGGCGCCGGCTTGGCGTGCGGAGAAGGCAAGCCGATGGTAGGCGCGCTCCTGCTCCCCGGCTCTCGAGACCAACAAGTGCACTGCGCCAGGCAGGCGCCTCCAGCCTTGCCAAAGTGCACCGTCGGTCGCGTTGTAGCCAAAGCAGGCCCAGCTGCGAACAGCGTCCATATTGATGGCGGCTGAGAACGCCTTTGCATCCCACTTGGTCCCAACGCGCGTGGACAACCATACATCGTTGTCTTTCCGGCGCACGTAGAGTGGGCGCAGACCGAGCACGTCCGTCAGTACATGGAGAACGCCATCTCGGCAATCGACCACGAATACAGAGAAGATGCCTTCAACCGCCGAAAAGTCGCCGAGATGTCCCCGCTCTATCCGTTCTTGCATCCACTTCGCCAGCCTGTCCCGCGGTACATCTGGATGAGATGGTGAGCCGACGACAAACGTATGCAGACCTCCGTCGCTCGAGTTCTCGCTTGCCACTCGAGCCATGGAGTTGGTCGCAAGCGTAAATGCACCGCCATTGGGAAAATTGACTTGGACGCTCATGCGCAGATCATGCGGTAGGCATGGTTCGCCTGAGCCGAAGTGCACAACCACAAAGTCATGCTCGTGCGGTTCAGCTAGCAGAGCGTCGACGCGCTGGTCAACTGAGGTCATATTCTTCTGATTCTCTTGAAACTCAAACGGGTCGCCGGGATGAGTTTGAAGGCGTGAGAGCCGAAAGGCGAAAGACGCCTTGGCGCACGAAGGTGCCTCACCGTGCTCCCATGATGCGCGTGTAAAGGTCCTGGTATCGGTCGGCGATGGCCTCGATCGAGTAATGAGTCTGTGCGCGCTGCAAAGCGCGGTCACCCATCGTATTGCCGGCGCAGAGGCAGCCCGTCACCGCCCGCCCCATCTCCGCTGCGTCGTCGGGTTCAAAGGTGTGACCGGTTTCGCCTTCCACGATGAGTTCGCGGCTGCCGCTGGTTCGTGCCGCGGCGCATGGCAATCCACAGGCCATGGCCTCCAGGACGACATTGGGCAAGCCCTCCCGTGCCGACGGCAAGACCAGCAAGTCCGCACACCGGTAGTAGGTCGTCACGTCGGCGTGGAAGTCGTGGAGTGCAAAGTGGGTCGGATTCGCTTGCGCAAGTTCGGAAAGTTGCCGGCGCAGCTTGCCTCCCTCGTCATCCCGCGCCTGCGGACCGACCGCGACCAGCAGCGCGTTCGTGCCGAAGCCGCGGTGGGCGATCCACTGTTGCGCGAGCCAAAGGATATTCTTCCGCTGATCCAGGACTCCGACGAACAGAACCACAGGACGATCGGTAGGCAGCTTCAGCGATCGCCGCGCATCCAAGCCTTCTTCAGGTGTTGCCCGGCGGAAGCGACTTGTATCGACTCCGTTCGGAATGAAATGGATGGAGTCATGGGCAAGGCCGCCAACCCGGAACTCGTCGACGAGGTCGCGGCTGATCGCCACACAGGCGTCGATGCGTGAAAGCATGAAGCGGTGAATGCGGCCAGCCCGCGAGCGACCGAGTTCCGCGAGATCGTCGCTGGCCAGGCTGGCCTTGATGACGGACCGCTTCCCCAGTGCACGGGCGAGCGGGCCGACGAACGCGTTGGTGAAGTAGGCGCCGTGGCTGTGGAGGATGTCGAAGTCCGCGCGCCGCTCCCACACGTAGCGACTCATGTTCATCCACAGGCGGAGTTCCCGGTGCTTGCGGCCGCGTCCGGCCTCGAGACGCCGGACGGCAAAGCCCTCCACTACGGCGTGTGGCTCCAGGCCGGGCCAATGGTTGGTCATGAATTCGACGATGTGACCGCGCTCCCTGAGTTCCTTGGCCAGTGTCAGTGCCTGGAGGGCAGCGCCGCTGTATTGCGGTGCGAAGTGGGCCGTGTACATGAGGATGCGCGCGGGACGGGTCGTTGTCGGGGTGTCGCCGGTCATCAGTACTTGTGTCAGTTTGGACTGCCGTGGTGTTCAAGCCAGGCGGCCAACACCACCAGGGCCCAGATGCGAAAGGTCAGGCGCCGGTCGCCCGCGATGAATTGCCGCGCATAGGCCTGTACCTTGCCCTGGGCCAGAGCGGCAGCGCTGAGCCAGGTACCTTCGTCCAGGTATCGCCGCACGAGCAGATGGTTGTCGGCAGCGAGAAAGTCGTACAAGGGAAACGTGAATCCCCGCTTTGGGCCGCTCCAGATTTCCGGTGGCACGTACTGCGTCAGCAGCGCCCGCAGGACGCGCTTGGGCTCCCCGGGGGCGTACCGGTAGCTGATTGGCAGCGCCCGCAGGAAGCGGTCGGTCTCCCTGTCGTAGAACGGAAAGCCCATGCGCACGCCACTGATGCGAATGGCCTGGGTCAGGCGATCGCCCGGCATGGCGTCTACCAGGGCGCTGTACAGGTCGAAGGGACTGGCGTCCTGGTAGCGCTCGAACGTCAAGTAGAAACTGGTGTGCGCAAACGACACCGGCTCGCCGCACAAGGCCTCTATCTCCGGCCGCCTGAAACCGTCCCACCGGATCATCGTGTCCGCAGGGTGTTCGAAGTCCAGGATCGGCGCGAACCCGGCAAGCCCGGGCGCTGCGCGCATGAATCTGCCAACGCCGCGGCGTGCGCCCGCGGGCAGCAGGCTCGCCGACCGCACGGCCAGCCGCACGTGGCGCGCCGGCAACATGCCGACTGCCTCGTCGGCCCCGGTGCCGTCAAGCACGATGTCGTGCCGATCACGGCAATGCTCCGACACCAACAGGGTGGCGAGCGACGTGGGGTCGGCCATGGGCTGCTCCGCATCGCGGCTGAAGCGTTCGAAGGCATCGAGATAGTCCGCACGGCTGAAGCGCAAGGCCTCGTGGCGCAGACCCAGGTGCAGGGCAATTCGCTGGGCCGCCGGCGCCTCGTCGTACGCAGCGGAGTTGAAACCGACCGTGACCGCAGTGAGCTCCTTGTGTTGCCGCGCCGCGATGGCGCAGAGCAGGGCGGAATCCACACCGCCGCTGAGGAATGCGGCCGGGTGATGCGCGCCTGCCAGGCGCGATCGCACGCTGCGCTGCAGGTACCCGTCGAGCATGGCCACGGCGTCGGCAAGGTTGGCGGGCAATGCCTCTTGCGGGTCCACATCAGTCTCCGGACCCAATGGCACCGCGCCGTCGCGGGCAGGCCAGTGCAGGGGCAGCCCGGCTTCGGCCGCGCTCACGTTGTCGAAGATTGTGTTCGGGGCGGTCACCTCCAGGAACCGCAAGTATTCGTGCAGCGATCGGCGCGCCAGGCGTTGCTGCGTGCCCGGCAAGCGCAGCAGCACGTCGAGATCGGTGGCGAACGCGACGCCGCCCTGGCCGTCCACGTAGCGGTAGAGCCCGCAAAGGCCGGACGGGTCGCGGTAGAGCACGACGTCGTCACCGTCCCGCACGGCGAGCGCGAAGAGCCCGTCCAGACGCGCGAAGAGCCGCTCACGCCAACGCTGCCAGCCGGCCAGCAGCAACGGCATCAGTGGCGTCTGGGCTGCCAGGTCCAATTGCCGGCGCAGATCGCAGGCATTGAAGATCTCGCCCTGGAAGGCGATGCTGTGC
>JACZKT010000015.1 GCA_014859905.1 Rubrivivax sp. | reverse complement strand
TCAAGCGGCGCTGCCTAACCCCTCGCTCAAGCGGAGCGCCAACGGCAGGCCACCAGGCCCGGTCTGGCGGTACGCGGTACATTTTCGCCAGCCCGGGCCTGGCGTCCTGCCGTTGTCGCCCGCTTAGCTCGAACGTTAGGCGTCAGAATGCAGTCTCTTACGCGATGTCCTCGTGAAGGCAGAGATAGTTGCCCTCTGAATCCTTGAACCAGGCCGCCTTCTCCGCGCCCAAGACGCACACGTGGTCAATCGTCTTCAGGCCTGGAAAGTCGTAGTCCTCAAAGACGACGCCCGTACTTTTCAGCTCAGCGATGCTCGCAGCAATGTCGGGAACCTTAAAGCTGATTGCTGTATGGTCAGCTTTCGTCCCTTCGGGCTTCGGGAAAAGCGCTAATGTGCTATCACCGATCACGTAGACAAACTTGCCGTCCGCCTTGAGGCCACCGGGTTGAAGGCCAAGGCAGCCCTCGTAGAAAGCTCTCGCGCGCGCCATGTCGACGACAGGCAACATGGTCGTTACGGATGCGTTGGTCAGCATATGCAGTCCTTTCGCTCACTTCGCCCACACTGGACGCCAGACACGCCCATTCGGTTTGACTGGCGGGTCTGCAAGCATAGGCCGAGTTGTCGTGCGATGCCAGCACCTGCGGAGAAGCCCAGTGTCAAGCGCTTCATGCACCTTGGCAGCTGGTCCAGTGCACATCGGGGCGAGTACATTGCCGCATGGCATCAGCGAGGCCGCTCATGGCCGTCACACCGCGCGCTGACGCCTAACCCCTCGCTCAAGCGGAGCGCCAACGGCAGGCCACCAGGCCCGGGCTGGTGGTACGCGGTACATTTTCACCAGCCCGGGCCTGGCGTCCTGCCGTCGTCGCCCGCTTAGCTCGAACGTTAGGCCTCCGAAATGCACCCCGCCTGGCACTCCACCAAAAAGACTGCCTCGCACCTGATCGCCGAACTGCAGACCTTCGAGGCCCAGAACCTGGAAGTGAGGCTATCGCTCGATGATGGAAAAGCATCCGTCCCAGTCTCGCTCGTCGGGAAGAGCGGCTCCTTCGCGTTACTCATAAACTGCGAGGCGAGCCCTAGCGTCATGACCCACACAACAAGGACATAGACCATGTTCGACCACATTGGTTTCGGCGTATCCAGCCTCGCCGATAGCAAGGCGTTCTTCCTCAAAGCTCTTCGGCCGCTTGGCGTCGGCGTAGTCATGGAGGGCCCCTACGGTGTCGGTATTGGCAAGAAGGGTAAGCCGTCGCTTTGGCTGCACGAGGCGGTAACAAGGCCTGCACCGCTTCACATCGCCTTTGTCGCGGACAACCGTGCCGAGGTCGACGCCTTCTACAAGGCCGCTCTCGCCGCCGGTGGCAAAGACAATGGCCCTCCGGGGCTGCGTCCGCACTACCACACCAACTACTATGGTGCGTTCGTCATCGGTCCGGACGGGCATAACGTCGAGGCCGTCTGCCACAAACCGGAGGCCTAACCCTTCGCTCAAGCGGACACACCACGGCATGCCACGCTTGGGCCTCATTTCATTCTGGCCCAAGCGCGTCCTGCCGCGGTGTGCCGCTTAGCTCAAACGTTAGGCGTCGCGGGAGGCCACCGCGGTGCGCCGGCAATGCGATCGGCCGCGTTCTCCGACGAGCGCGTCATCATGCCGATACACTGCACGCAACGATCGGTGCATCCATGGCCTCACGTACGCTGATACCCGCCCTTGTCTTGATTACGAGCTCCGTTCTGCTCGGCTCCTGCGCTGGCCCACTGCTGCAGCCTGCGCCCGCGCCCAGCGGCGCCTCCAAGCATCAGCCGCCGGCCAAGGGCGGCGCTGAAGGCGTGTCACCCCCGCGACGCACCGAAGCTGAGAGCTGCCTGCGCGAAGGCGAGCCCTGCAGCTCAAACGGGCCTGCCTGCTGTGGCGGTCTCATATGCGTCGGCTCGCGCGGCAGCTTCTGCATGCCGTTGCATTGATCGCTGCTTTAGAGGCATGCTTGCGCGGGTTGCCTCCACCATCACCACGCGTCGAGCGCCGCCTAACCCTTCGCTCAAGCGGAGCGCCAACGGCAGGCCACCAGGCCCGGGCCGGTGGTACGCGGTACATTTTCACCGGCCCGGGCCTGGCGTCCTGCCGTCGTCGCCCGCTTAGCTCAAACGTTAGGCCCCACAACCGACCCCGTCCGCACACGAACTTGCGTGGAATACGTCCCTGACGTACAATCGCGTATGCTCACGATCTACGAAACGCCTACCTTCGTCGCAGAAGCGGCGAAGATCTGGAGCACGGAAGATAGACTGGAGTTCTTCGCGTGGATAGCACGTGAACCAGAGGCTGGGGTTGTCATTCCCGGAAGCGGTGGCTGTCGGAAGCTGCGTTGGTCGCGGCCTGGCATGGGCAAGCAAGGTGGCGCTCGCGTCATCTACTTCAGCCACTTGGAAGCAGGTGAGCTTTGCATGCTCCTCGTGTATCCCAAGGCGGCGAAGGACAACATCCCAGGCTACATCCTGAAGGAAGTTCGCAAGGAGATTGAAGATGACCGCTCGTAAGACCAAGGCAGCCGCGCCTTCCGGCGAGGAACTGGGCCTCAAGCTGCTGCAGTCGGTCCGGGAAATGAAGGCGCGCAAGTTCGCACGCGTGACCGAAGTAGAAGTTAACGAAGTAGTCCAAGCCAGGCAGGGTACAGGCCTTTCTCAGTCCGAGTTTGCCTCCGCGCTTAGTATCTCGAAGCGCACGCTCCAAGAGTGGGAGCAAGGTCGTCGGGCTCCGTCTGGCGCCGCACAAGCGCTCATTCGTATCGCCCGCAAGCACCCTGAGGTCGTGCGCGAAGCACTGGCCTGAGCGCAGTGGGGCCTAACCCCTCGCTCAAGCTGACCCGCTACGGCAGGCACTGTAAGCCCGGCCTGAGCCACTCGCACTATCGTCTCAGTCCGGGCTTACAGTACCTGCCTACGCGGGCAGCTTAGTTCGAACGTTAGCCCGCATAGGGGTAGTCGGTGGCAGTTGCCGGCTAATCTCATCGGCAGTATCATATTTCGATGAACGCTGCGGCCAAGCTCCTGGTTGCCATGCGGCGCAATCCGCTCGACTGGCAGATCGCTCAACTCCAGAGTGTTGCCCGAAAGCACGGCATTGAGTGGCGCCACGATGGTGGAAGTCACTGCGTGTTCTACGCGCCGATGGGCGGACGTTGCCAGTCCCGGCGCATCGACCCATAAAGCCGGTCTACGTCAAGAAGTTCGTCGAATTGATCGATGGAGCCTGAACCATGAGCAAGCTGTCCGACTATCCGTTTGAGATCCGTCCCTTGA
>JACZKT010000150.1 GCA_014859905.1 Rubrivivax sp. | reverse complement strand
GACGACATCGCGCGCTTCGAGATCAACGAAGCGCAAGGTGCCCAGACGCTGGCGGTGGCGCGCGAACTGGGCCTGGACATGGACCGGCTCAACGTCAAGGGCGGCGCGATCGCGCTCGGCCACCCGCTGGCCGCCACCGGCGTGCGGCTGACGATCAGCGTGGCACGCCAGTTGAAGGAGCTCGGTGCACGCTGGGGCGTGGCCTCGGCCTGCATCGGCGGTGGCCAAGGCATCGCCCTGCTGGTCGAGAACACCGACGCCGCACATGCCGCAGCCCCGAAGGCATGACATCGATCCCGATCCCCGAAGACACCAAGGCGCCGTGCCTGTGATGCCCTGCCAACCCAAGGAGACAAAGCAATGAAAGTGATTCTGCGCAAGACCCTGGCCGCCGCGACGGCACTGCTGGCCACCACGGCCTGGGCCGACGTGAACATCGGCGTCACGCTGTCGCTCACCGGCCCGGGCTCGGGCCTGGGCATCCCGGCGAACAACCAGTTCAAGCTCTGGCCGAAGGAGATCGCCGGCGAGAAGGTCAACCTGATCATCCTCGACGACGCCTCCGACCCCGGCAAGGGCGTCGGCAACGTGCGCCGCTTCGTCACCGACGACAAGGTCGACATGATCATCGGCGGCTCGATCACGGTGGTCTCTGCCGCCATCGCGCCGGTGGCCAGCGACGCCAAGACGGTGCAGCTGTCGGTGGCGCCGGTCGGCGTGCCGCCGGCGCAGGAACCCTGGATCTTCCGCCTGCCGCAGGGCTTTTCGGTGATGGCGCACCCGGTCGTCGAGCACATGAAGAAGCAGGGCGTGAAGACGCTGGGCTTCCTGGGCTACACCGACGCCTACGGCGAGCTCTGGCTCAAGGAGATCATCGCGCAGGGCGAGAAGGCCGGCATCAAGGTGGTGGCCAGCGAGCGCTTCGCACGCACCGACACCAGCGTCACGCCGCAGGCGCTGAAGCTGGTTCAAGCGAACCCGGACGCGATGCTGGTCGTGGCCTCGGGTTCGGGCGCCGCGATGCCGCACATGGCGCTAGTCGAGCGCGGCTACAAGGGCAGGATCTACCAGACCCACGCCGCCGCCACGCCCGACCTGGTACGCATCGGCGGCAAGAACGTCGAAGGCGCCTACGTCGTCTCCGGCCCGGCCGTGATCGCCGAGCAACTGCCCGACAACCATCCGTCCAAGCAGGTCGCCGTCGACTTCGTCACCAAGTACGAGGCCGCGGTCGGCAAGGGCATGCGCAACCAGTTTGCCGGCCACGCCTACGACGCGCAGATCGTGCTCGAGAAGGTGCTGCCGGTGGCACTGAAGAAGGCCAAGCCCGGCACCGCCGAGTTCCGCGTCGCGTTGCGCGACGCGGTCGAGACCATGGGCCGCACCGTGTTCGCGCACGGCGTCATGAACTGGACCGCGGCCGACCACTGGGGCTACACCAACGAGACCGGCGTCATGCTCAAGGTCGTGAACGGCCAGTTCGTGGTCGAAAAGTAAACAGCGCCGGCGCATGGACGCGACGATCGCCGGCATCCTGGCGCTGGATGGCCTGACCAACGGCGCCATCTATGCGCTGCTGGCCCTGGCGACGGTGCTGGTGTTCGCCGTCACGCGGGTGATCTTCATCCCGCAGGGCGAGTTCGTTGCGTTCGGCGCGCTGACGCTGGCGCTGCTGCAGGGCGGCAAGGTGCCGGGCACGGTGTGGTTCCTGCTCGTGCTGGCCGGCGCCGTGGCGCTGGCCGACCTGGTGCACGGCCTGCGCCGGCGGCACCCGGCCGGGCGCATGTTCATGCAAGGGCTGCGCACGCTGGCCTGGCCGCTGGCGGTTTCGATGATCGCGATCTGGGCCGCGCCCAAGGGCCTGCCGCTGCTGGCGCAGGCCGTGCTGACCGTCGCGCTGGTCACGCCCTTCGGGCCGCTGATCTACCGCCTGGCCTACGAGTCGCTGGCCGACGCCAGCGTGCTGGTGCTGTTGATCGTCTCGGTGGGCGTGCACTTCGCGCTCGTCGGGCTCGGGCTGTACTTTTTCGGCGCCGAGGGCTTCCGCAACCCCAGCTTCTGGGATCAGCGCCTGTCCTTCGCCGGGCTCACGCTGTCGGGCCAGGCGGTCATCATCTTCGTTGCTTCACTGGCCTTGATCGGCGGCCTGTGGCTGTTCTTCGAGAAGTCGCTCGCCGGCAAGGCGCTGCGCGCCACCGCGGTGAACCGGCTGGGGGCGCGGCTGATGGGCATCGGCAGCGCGAGCGCGGGCCGGCTGTCGTTCACGATGGCAGCCTTCATCGGCGCCCTGTCGGGCCTGCTGATCGGGCCGACGACGACCGTGTTCTACGACAGCGGCTTCCTCATCGGCCTCAAGGGTTTCGTCGCCGCGGTCTTCGCCGGCCTGTCCAGCTACCCGCTGGCGCTGGTGGGGGCGCTGGGCGTGGGCCTGCTCGAGAGCTTCGGCTCGTTCTGGGCCAGCGCCTACAAGGAGGTGATCGTCTTCGGGTCGATCTTGCCGGTATTGCTGTGGCGATCGCTGCGCGACCCGCATCCCGAGGACTGAATGGCGCTGCCAGGCTCATTTCGTTCGCTGCCCGGCAGCAGGCCCAGGATGAATCGGGTGGGTCAGCATGGGTCGCGCTCGATGACTGGTCGCGGCCCGTTGCGGACCTTGACTGTCCGCTTTCGCGTGCGGGCTGTGGTGGCGGCAAAGGGGTGTCCGGGCGGGGCGCGGCGTGCGACTGAGGCGGTCGTCGCTGCGCGCCGACTGCCCTGCGCTGCTCGGGTCCATGG
>JACZKT010000149.1 GCA_014859905.1 Rubrivivax sp. | reverse complement strand
GCGGCTGCTGCAGGACATCGGCGCCGCCGTGGCTGGCACGATCGGCCAGCCGGGGGACCTGCGCGGGACCTTGCTGGCGCTGGGCCTGGCCCCGGCCCTTGCGCCGGAGATCGTGCAGGACCTCGGCTGGCTGGCCGAGGTGGCCGAGCGGCGGCAGCCCTTCGCTGCCGTGACGCACTGCTTGTGCGGCGTGCCCTGACGTACCGCTTCGCATAGGCCAGAACAGGCCGGCATCGGGTCCCTGCCATTCGACCGGTTCCAGCCCTTGCCGGTGTTGCGGCCGTTCGGGGCCGCAGGGCATGGCAGTCATTCGATGGCGGGCGAGGCGTCGGCGGCACTCGAGGCATCGACGATGCCGCTTGATGCGGACGAGGCCGTGCCCGATGATGCGGCCTCCAGACCCGGACGCCGGCGCAGCACAAGACATGCGAACCCTCCTCGCCGCCATGGCCGCAGCCCTGTTCGCAGCCTGCAGCTCGATGCCAGACGCGGCAGATCCGGATTCAGACGCCCCTGAGAGGCAGGTCGACGTCGATGGTCGATTCGAGGATGCACCATCCTACGCAGAGGCCCTGAAGCGCTGGCAAGGCCCCGAGGACGTCAACGCCTGGATCGGCGCTCGATTCCGGTACGACATGTCGCGCGCCATGCAGCTGTCGGAAACGCAACGCCGGAACAACGGCCGCATGCCCATCGTCACAGCCGAGGCTTTCTTTGCCGTGCCGAGCGGCGTCTGCGTCGACCTGTCGCGCTTCGCCGTCGAGACACTTCGCACCATGGATCCCGGGATCAGGCCGAAGTACGTCATGATCGAGTTCGATCCGGTGTCGATCACTGGGAACACACTGCGCCGGCACTGGCTCGTCTCCTTCCAGCGTGGCGCAGGGCACTACTTCTTCGCCGACTCCAAGCGCCCGGGGCACATCGCCGGGCCGTACGCGAGTACACGGGACTTCATTGCCGAGTACGCCAAGTACAGGGGAAGGCAGATCGTCTCGTTCCGCGCGCTGGACACCTATGAACGAAGGGTACGAACGCTCGCAACAAGGCAGCCTCGCTGAGCCCGCAACGGCGGTGCGCGGTGCACGAGCTTGGGGTTCTTCACCCGCCCGGCCCATGAGTCCGATTCAACGCTTGTATTCGAGGAGCACTCACTTGATCACTGTCATCGTCACCTTCGAGCTGCCGAATCCCATCACGCCGGAGGAGGCACGCAAGATCTTCCTGAGCACGGCCCCGAAATACCAGGGCGTGCCCGGTCTGGTGAGGAAGTACTACGTGCTGTCGAAAGACGGCAGCACCGCCGGTGGCATCTATCTCTGGAACAGCGAAACCGAGGCCGACGCCATGTACACGGACAGCTGGCGCGCCTTCGTACGCGAGAAGTACGGCACCGAACCCGCGGTCACCTACATGGAATGCCCGGTCGTGGTCGACAACCTCCTGCACGAGATCGTCGCGCCCCGGTAGCCCGAGCCCGGCAATGCCCCCGGCGCGGCCGCCGCGCCGTGCCCGGCCCCGCGGCTAACGCGGCGGCAAGGCCAGCGGCCGGGTGACGTCGTCCAGGCTCAGGCCCTGCTGGCGCAGCAGAACCTCCAGCGCCTGCGCCAGCGGCCCCAGCCGCTCGTCGATGGCGTCGCGCACGGTGTCGACGAAGACCTGCGTCTGGCGCTCGATCTCGATGTTCAGCGCCGTACCCTCGGCCTTGTCGGCGAAGGTCGTCGCGCGCAGGGTCTCGGGGATCAGCCAGACCTCGAACCAGCCCGCACCGCCGGGCTCGCGCTGCGCCTCGGACACCGTCAGGCTGGCGCCGTTGACGGCGATGTAGCCCTTGGCGAAGACGTAGCGCATCCAGGGCGCGGGCACCGCGATGCGCAGGACGTGGTTGTTCTCGGGGCGGCGCACCTGCGTCACCCGGGCCATGAAGTCGACGTGGCCCGACAGCGGGTGGCCGCCGATCTCGGCGCCGTCCTTCGCGGCGCGCTCGACGTTGACCCGGCTGCCCGGCTGCAGGCCGGCCAGCGTGGTCAGCGCCAGGCTCTGCTGCATGACGTCGAAGCCTGCCACGTCGTCGCCGTGCAGTGCCGTCACGGTGAGGCACACGCCGTCGACGGCGACGCTGGCGCCGATGGCCAGGCCACCGGCGAAGCCGCTCGGGAAACGCAGCCTGAAACTGCGCAGGCCGGGGTGGTCGGTCAGCGCCTCGACGCTGGCGATGCCTTGGACGATGCCGGTGAACATGGATGCGGAGCTTAGCAGTGACCGCCGCGCCGTCACCGAGCAGTCACGGACCCGGCGAATGTGGCGGCGGCAGCTAGTGCCTACTTGCACAAGTCTCGCTGCATTCGAGCGGCCTGGAAGCACCGGCTGCGGCGTTGCAAATCCTCGCGATGCCGCTGGGCATCGCTGCGGTTTGCGCCTTGCATCCGGTACTCCCAGGTCGCTCTCGGTGCTGACGCAGACTTATGCAAGTAGGCACTAGACTGGCCACCATGCTCGACATCGACGCACGCGACGCCGCCCGCGCCTTTTCGCTGACGCAGCCGCCGGCCGGCTTCATCGACGACCCCTACCCCTGCTACGCCTTGCTGCGCGAGCACGCACCGCTGCACGAGCTGGCGCCGGGCTCGCTGCTGCTGACACGCCACGACGACGTGCTGGCGGTGTACCGCAGCCCGCATGCCAGCTCGGACAAGAAGCTCGAATTCGCGTCGCGCCTGGGCGTGGGATCGCCGATCTACGAGCACCACACGAGCAGCCTGGTGTTCAGCGACCCGCCGCTGCACACGCGCGTGCGCCGCTTGCTGATGGGTGCGCTCAACCAGCGCGCCATCGCGCGCATGGAAGCCGGGCTGGTGACGCTGGTCGACGGCCTGCTCGACCGCCTGGCAGAGCTGCCGGCGCCCGACCTGATCGAGGACTTCGCCGCCCGCATCCCGGTCGAGGTGATCGGCAACCTGCTGGCCGTGCCGCACGCCGAGCGCGGGCCCTTGCGCGACTGGTCGCTGGCCATCCTGTCGGCGCTGGAGCCGGCGCC